>JAYVCO010000667.1:0-9527 GCA_043749935.1 Planctomycetia bacterium | reverse complement strand
CCTGATAGGTCAACAGAAGAGGGCGGAACGCTTTGACAAACGCGCCGCTGGAATCGCGCGGCTGAAAGTATTGTGTCTCGGGATTCCACAGGTTGCGATAGTACTGCGCGTGCTTGTCGAAAAGCGCCGCGTCTTCCTTATGGCCCAATGCTTCGGCCAGCCGGGCGATGGCGTGATCCGCATAGCAATATTCCAAGTTTCGCGACACGGCCTGCTTCATCAGATCGGCAGGGCAGTACTCATATTTCAGATAATGTTCAACGTCCTTGCGACCTGAAAACGGCGAGTCCTTCGGCGTCGGACCGAGGGCCGTCTTGCGCATCGCTTGATAGGCGGTCTCGACGTCGAAATCGCGAATGCCTTTGAGATAGGTTTCCGCGATCATGATGTCGGCCGGTGTGCCGAACATCGAATTGGTGTATCCACTGCCCGACGGCCAGCGAGGCAAATAGCCGCCTTGCTTGGCCATCTCCACCAGCGAGGCGACCATGTCGCGCTGCTCGCGCGGCGCGATCATCGTATAAAGCGGATGGACAGTGCGGAACGTATCCCACAGTGACATGTCGGTGTAATACGTGAACCCGGAGGCCTGGTGAACTTGCCCATCGAAGCCCAGGTATTCGCCGTTCACGTCGTTGAATGCCGTGGGCATCGCGAACGAATGATAGAGCGCGGTATAAAAAATGTTCTGTTGCTTGGGTGTCCCGCCTTCAATCCGGATCCGCGACAGCGGCTCTTCCCAAGCGATTTTGGCTTTCGCCTGAATCTGGTCGAAGTTGTCCGAGCCGGCCTCTGATTCCAAGTTCGCGCGAGCGTTTTGGATGCTGACAAACGAGATGGCCAACTTCAGTTCGATCGCCTGCTGCGAATTGCTCTTCTCGAAAGCAACTTCGACGCCAATGTCATCGCCCGTGGCCTGCGGCTGATTGGGCGAGAAAGCATCTTCGGTCCAAGTTCCGAATGCGGTGAAGGGTTGGCTCGAGCGGGCGACGAAGTAGACCTTGCCGCCACCATGCCGGGCCGAGAAGGTACCGAACGTCCGCACCGAGCCTTCAACCTCGCGCGCGTCCGGCAAGACCCGGGCCTCGCCCTCCGTGCTGCGACCCTTGCCGAGCACGCTGGTCACTTGGATCTGGAGATGGGGCGTCTGGCCCTCTGAAAACGTGTAGCGATGAATGCCCACGCGGCTAGTCGCGGTCAGCTCGGCGGTGATCCCAGGCTCGTCAAGTGCGATGCCATAGTACCCGGGGAAGGCAACTTCTTTATCGTGAGCGAATCGTGCGTTGAGTCCCTTGCGGCGGCTGTCAGCGGCAAACGGCGAGACGCTGGGAATCACCAGAAAATTTCCGCCATCGGTCGCTCCCGTGCCACTGAGTCGCGTGTGGCTGAATCCCAAGATCCGCGGATCGTCGTAGAAGTAACCCGATGTGTTCGACGCCCCGCGCCCGCCGGCCGAAACCGTATCAGGGCTGAGGCGCATCATTCCGAAGGGCAGTGACGCCCCTGGAAACTCGTGGCCGCAAAGATAGGTGACTCCACCGGTGCCAATGAACGGGTTGACGTGCCGGCCAAGTTCGCCGGGCTTTGTTGACATCGGCAATGCCGGCGGGGCTCCATGCAATGCGCAAGCACTCCCGAGCCACGCGCATCCCACGTAGAATATCCATCGAGCGTCTCGTTTCATGTCACCCTGCCTCGTCGTTCAAGTTTCGCGATGCCCAACTAATCTGGTTCGCCCCTAATCGAGGCCAGTTCTACAAGGTTAGTCGCTCCGCCGTGCTTGATCTATAGTCGCCCAAATAGAACAGGCGCTTGACACGGTCGTCGTAATGGCCGAATTTGATGCATGGCTGGCGACTGGACGGGCCATGCAGACGAAGCCGTTTGTCACGGTTTCTAAAAACGAATTTCCGCGGCGTCATTGACGCATATCGTCGAGGGTGCGAAATGCAACGGGTCTTGGCACTTGGTTTGCTCGCGATGTTATCTCTAATTTCTACCGCGCACACCGTCTCGAGCGTCCAGGCGGAAGAGCCCATGCGGCTGCACGCCCGCAGCCGCGTCGCGACCACTGGAACTAGTCAACTGAAGACGTTCGTCGCGATCGACAAGACGGTCGATTGGCAACCCAGCAAGACCGCCCTGATTATCTGCGACATGTGGGATGATCATTGGTGTCGGGGCGCCGCCGAGCGCGTCGCCGAATTGGCCGTGCCGATGAATAAGCTGGTCCATCGAGCGCGCGACTTGGGAGTGCTGATCATCCATGCGCCGAGCACTTGCGTCGATTTCTATAAAGAGACGCCGCAGCGCCGCCGAGCCCAAGCGGCTCCCTTTGCCAAACCTCCGGTCGAACTTTCGCAGGCCATGCGGTGGGGTACGCGCTGGTGCTGGCCCGATCCAAAACGCGAGCCGGACTTGCCCATCGACGATTCGGATATGGGCTGCGATTGCGCAACCAAGTGCGAAATCCGCTCGCCTTGGACGCGCCAGATCGCGCTGATCGATATCGAGGAGCCGGACGCGATCAGCGACGATGGCCAAGAGGTTTACAATCTGCTCGAGCAACGCGGCATCCAGCAGGTGCTGATTGCCGGAGTTCACTTGAACATGTGCGTGCTGGGCCGTTCATTCGCCATTCGGCAGATGACGACCCTCGGCAAGCAAGTTATGCTGGTGCGCGACATGACGGACACGATGTATAACTCACAAATGCGACCCAAGGTCGACCATTTCAGCGGCACCGATTTGGTAGTGGAGCACGTCGAGCGTTACTGGTGTCAGAGCACGACGGGCGTCGACCTTGTGGGTGGTTCGCCGTTCCGCTTCCGCGCGGACAGGCGAAAGTAGCGCGTGCTCAATCGGAGCGTGCGCCAATTCAAGTCGCGTGGCTGGCGGTCAAAGCCGCTGGGGCAAATGGCGTTAACTGCCTAGCGAATTTGCAACGTTCATGAACGTGTTACTGGCGTTGGTTCCCACGGCTTGGATCGCTACCAGGCAGACGACGACGATCAAGGACAGCATCACGGCGTATTCGACTGCGGTGGGACCATCCTCGGATGTTACGAAGCGTATCGTTTTTTCGAGCGTTGCCATTGTTCAAGCTCCTGTGCGTGAGGATTGCTCGCGCGAATCCCAGCGGCATTCGCGCCTGTTGTGCGCGCACTCCAAGACGTTTATGGAGTGGCAACCACCCTCCCTTTCGGTAGCCGGCTACCGGCTGGAACGGATGTCCAATCGGCCCTTGGCTTTGCGTCCCGGCCTTTCGGCCGGTTTGCCCTTGTCGAGGATTGGTGGAGAGGAGCAATCCCTTAGCAGCTTCTCGCCGCCAAAGCCCTAAATCACACGGAAATGACGGATGACGTGAATCGCCGCGGACCTGGCACGCTGCCAGCAAGATCGTTTCATGCACGACAGTCGGCGAAGTCTCGACTAATTCAACCATATCTCAATTTCAGGCCGCGTCAAATCAAGGAGCAAATCTGTTCGATTCCGATGGACCCATTGGCCCCACGACATGCATCGGTGCTCGCCATCTGGTCGCATGGCCGCCCGGCCCTTGGTATACTCGGCGCGGTTTGAACGGCGCCGGGAAATCGTAATCGGTGCGCCGAACCTATCGAGAAATGCACAACCTACATTCTACATTCACAAACCGTACACGAAGGGTAATCGTCATGAACCATACATCAGCTTGGCGTATGCAACGGGCCGGGGCGATCGTTTTCGGATTGGCTTTGATCGCTCTCATGGCGTCGCCCGCAGTTGCTCAGACGGTCGAAGAGGTGATTGCGAAAAATATCAAGGCCCAGGGCGGGCGCGATGCACTCATGAACCTGAAGGCGCTCGAGCGCAAGGGCACGGTCAGTGTCGATGGCTCCTTTGGCCAGATGGAAGGGACCGTCGAAGAGGTTCTCATCCCTTGGAAAAAGGCCCGCCGGTCCTTGGATCTGACGGTCTTCGTGCAAAAAGACGGTTGGAATGGAAAGGTTGCGTGGCGCGAGGGGATGGCGGGCGTTCAGGAAATCGAGGGCGAAGAAGCCAGCCAGATCAAGCAAGTCGTCGAATTGAATCCTCTGCTGATGATCGGCGAGCGCGGCACGAAAGCCGAGAAGCTTGAGGACCAGACCATCAACGACGTCGCGTGCTACGTCATTCAACTGTCTCCGAAAGACCGGCCGGCCGTCAAATTGTTCATCGATCAGAAATCCGATCTGATCAAACGCATGACCTTGACCCAAAACAACCCTCAGTTCGGAGAAGTCGAAGTCGTCTCCGAACCTTCCGCGTATGAAAAATTCGGTCCCGTCACGCTGGCGACCAAGAACAAAGTTGCCCTAGGCGACGCCTTGAAAATCGAGACGACCTTTACCGAAACCAAAGTCAACGGCCAGGTCGACGAATCGATTTTCGACGTGCCCAAGGACGCGGGGAAATAGGCGCTGGCGATCGTCCCAAAAAACCGTGGACGCACGAGTGCCGAACCTCGTGCAATCAATGCTGCTTGATCCCCGCGTCCTCACCGAAAGAGTACCACTCCGCATGACTCAACACCGCATCTTTAGTGTCATGCTTGTTGGCTTGTGCGTTCAGTTATTGACGCCATTCGCGTCGGCGCAGACCAACTGGACCCGATTTCGCGGTCCTGATGCGACCGGAGTGGCCCGAGACGATCCACGTCTGCCGGACACCTGGGATCAGACGACGAACGTGAAGTGGAAGGCGACGATTCCGGGCTGGGGCTGGGGAAG
Source organism: Planctomycetia bacterium (assembly GCA_043749935.1). GTDB lineage: Bacteria > Planctomycetota > Planctomycetia > Pirellulales > PALSA-1355 > PALSA-1355. Next base: position 4,776 of record JAYVCO010000667.1, on the reverse strand, counting down.
TCCGATCGTCTGGGGAAATCGGGTCTTTGTTTCGGCCGTCTTGGCTGACGACGACTATGAAAAGCCGAAAGGCGGTTTGTATCTCGGCGGTGGCCGCGGCGAGCCGCCAGACACCGTACACCATTGGCTGGTTTACTGCCTGAGCCTTGAAACTGGCGAGGTGCTTTGGAAGCATGAGGCTCACACAGGCAAGCCTCAGATACCGCGCCATCCCAAGAGCACCTACGCGGCCGAGACGCCCACAACCGATGGCAAACGGCTTTACGTGCTGTTTGGAGACGTCGGGTTGTATTGCTACGACTTCGACGGAAAGCAACTGTGGGCCCATCCGATTGAGCCCAAGAAGACGATGCTTGGCTACGGAGCGGCCGCATCGCCTGTCGTGCAGGGCGATCAGGTGATCATGGTCTATGACAATCAGGAAGATTCGTACATCGCTGCCATCGACAGCGCCACCGGCCAGACCCGTTGGAAGTCGCCGCGCGACGAAAAGAGCACTTGGGCCACGCCGCTGGTGTGGGAGCACGACGGCAAGACTGAAATTGTCGCCGCCGGCAAGAAAGAGAACCGTTCCTACTCGCCTCAGGGCGAACTACTGTGGCACTTTAATGGCCGGATGTCGAATCTGACCATTCCGTCGCCCTTCGTCGTCGATGGATTGCTCTACATCACGTCTGGTTACTTTCAGGACAACCAACGACCGGTGTTTGCGCTACGGCCTGGAGCCAAGGGTGACATTACCTTGGGCGACGGCGAAGCCTCGAACGAGTTCATCCAGTGGTCGCTCGAAAAGATGGGGCCGTACAACACCTCGCCGATCGTCTATGGCGGCTATTACTACACATTGCTCGACCGGGGCATGATCACCTGCCACGACGCGAAAACCGGCGAGTTGGTTTACGATCGCACGAGGTTCCCACAAGGCGCCAGCTTCACCGCTTCGCCCTGGGCCTACAACGGCAAAGCGTTTTTCTTGAACGAAAATGGCGATACGTACGTAATGCCGGTCGGGCGGGAGTTCAAGATCGAGCGCACCAACTCGCTCGACGAATTGTCGATCGCGACACCTGCAATCAGTCAGGGCAAGCTATTGCTTCGCACCGCTTCGCAAGTGTATTGCATCAGCAACGGCGGGCGCTAGGTTGCGAAAATAACCGTTTGCGAGCTACTTCGCCATTTCCTTCGCGCCGGCGATGGCGCCCGCGACAATCGTGTCGCCTAGTGTTTCGCCGTAGAAGCTCACGCTCGATTCGTATCCGCCGCGGCGATATTCTTCGGCTGGCAGCATGTAGCTGATCCAGGCGTCGGCCAGACCGCCGACGACCGGATGCTTCGCCCCGGTGATGCGGCCCGCTTCGGTCTTGATCTTCAGGCCCAGCGACGCGGCCATTTCGCCGGGAACGCCGACGATCAGCAATTCACCCAACCGCAGAGAGATGCTATCGATCTGGGTGGGGAACATGACCGGCAACATTTCCTTGAACAATTTTTCGCTCAGTCCATATTCGGCGCCGCCGGTTTTCATGAAGTCGGGATGCCAGGTGCGCTCGGGCAGCGAAATCGTGTGCAGGTGATACGCGAAGGCGACGTTGGGATCCGTCTTGGTTTCTTGCCACCGCTTCCAAGCGATGATGCCCAGATCGCGGCCATAGCGTTCGGCCCGTTCCCAGCGGCTGGTGCCGGCGTCGGGGCGGCCACTGGGCGCCTGGTCCCCTTCGGCGCCGTTGTAGTACATGGCGGTCACGCCCTCGCCGACGAGCGACTCTAGTGTTCTCTGCAAGTGACCGGGCCAATCTCCGGAGAACAGCATGTCCTCGCCCGACATGAACGTCGGATGGGCCGTGAAGTTGACGAGCACGGCCAGCGGCTTGCCCTGCGTCGCATCGACGCGCGTGACGGTCAGCTCCTTGTCGGTCACTGGACTGCCGCGGCGATTCCGGTTCCAGCCATCGATGGAAATGCTCGAGGTGCCAATCGAGACCGGTACCAACTGCCGCTGGGCATCTTCGATGACGCGCACCAGTCGCTCCATCACGAAATCGAACAACCGTGGGCTATGAATGCCGATTTGCGGAACTTGGAAAGTATTGACTGGGTTGATCGCGTTCATCTCGATGCTCGTGTGCGAATGGCTCGGCAACAGCATGATTTGATCTTTTGTCCAACCCCCGCCGGCTAACCGCTCGATGAGCGCCGGCTTGACCGCGGGTGGGAACCCGACGATGTCGACCGTTACCAATGCGAACTTCTGTTGGCCATCGCTGACGACGAGCGCCTTGGCAAAAATGCGATCGTGGACCCCTTCGGCCGGGCGATTCATCCGCTCGCCATAGCCCCCCAGCGGCGCGTGCAGCTCGAGCGGCGGCGTCAAGTCGACCCGTGCGATACCCGCTTTCAGTTCGGCCGCGCGGGCCGGATCACTGGCGGCAACCCACCATCCGACGGCCACGCAGAGACTCGCCCAGGCAACTACAACTGTTCGCAGCGGATATTTCATGACTTGTGTACCTCTTGCTAGCAGGTCATCAGGCAGGACCCAATCCTTATAATCCGCGGGTTTCAAGCCGGCAACTACTTCAATTCGAGCAGTTCGCGCGGTCCGACCGGGAATTTGCAGGGTTCAATAAATGGCGCTATACTGCGCACGGATCAACACTGGCTGATTGATGATTGGCCCAGTCATTTGGGGGACGTGGCAATGTTAAACGTCATTTCCAACCGCCGCTTTTCCGATTGCGAAGGTACCACGCGCCGCGAGTTCCTCAAAATCGGCTCCCTTGGTGCCGGAGCCCTGACACTGCCCGGGCTGCTCGCCGCGCGGGCACGGGCCGCCTCCGCTGGCAAGCCGGTCAAGAACACTTCGGTCGTTTGGGTGTGGCTGGCGGGGGGGCCGTCGCACATCGAAACATTCGATCCGCACATGCAGGCTCCGGTCGAATATCGCAGCACCACCGGCGAGGTGGCCACGAAGCTGCCCGGCGTGACCATCGGCGGCACTTTCCCGACCATCGCCTCGGTGGCCGACAAAATGGCCATCGTCCGTTCGTTTGCACATAACGACAGCGGGCACATCGGCGGAACGCACTTTGTCATGACCGGCTACGACAACCGCACGGTCGACAATGGAGGACAACCCAACCGGCCTTCGCTCGGATCGATCGTCTCGCGGGTGCGCGGCACGAATCATCCCGAAACCGGCATGCCGACGTACGTGGCGATGAACCGCATTCGCGTCGACGGCCCGGCTTTCTTGGGCACGCAATACGCCGCGTTCGATCCGAATGGGCAGGCGCTGAAGAACATGTCGTTGGCAGTGAACGAAAAACGGCTCGGTGACCGTCGCACGCTGTTGGCCAGTTTGGATCGGCTCAACAGCGTTACTGATCGAAGCGGCGCGATGGAAGGCATGAACCGCTTCGAGCAACAAGCCTTCAACCTGGTACTGGGCGGAGCGCCGACCGCTTTTGACCTGAAGCGAGAAGATCCCAAAACCGTGGCTCGCTATGGCAAGGGCTTCGGCGAGCAAATGCTGCGCGCTCGACGGCTGTGCGAGGCCGGCTGCGGATTCGTCACGCTGCAATACGCGGGCTGGGACATGCACTTGCAGATCAAAGCTGCCATGGAAAAACGCAGTCCCGAAGTCGACCGCGGAATTGCCGCGTTCGTCGAGGATGTGCATGAGCGCGGCCTGAGCGACCAGATCTTGCTGATTATCACCGGCGAGTTCGGCCGCACGCCCAAGATCAACCGCAACGCCGGTCGCGACCATTGGGCCCCCCTGAGCACGCTGGCTTTCTCCGGCGGTGGGCTGAAAATGGGCCAGGTCGTTGGGGAAAGTGCGCCCAAGGCGGACATACCCAAAACCAAGCCAATTCGGCCACAAGACCTGATGGCCACGGTATTCCACGTTCTGGGCATCGATCCCCAGACGCAGTTCGCTAATAACGCCGGCCGGCCGGTCTACATGCTGGAAGACGGCCAGCCGATCGCGGAACTGGTATAGCCAATACCGATTCGGCTCCAAACGGCCTGCAATGTCCAAGCCGGGCCGGATTGGCCGGTGGGGAGCGCCATCAAGGGTCTGGACCCGTTTCCAGCCGTGCCCCGATTGCCAAAACCGCACAGCTCGTTTTCCCTCTGGAAATCGAGGGGCGTGGATTGAAGGCCGTTTGCCCATCGATCATAATTCGGCCGATGCACTTCGCCGCCGCACCGGGCCACCTCACGAGGGTTTAAAAAAAATGATTGCGAGCATATTTGGTATTCCGCGAAGCTCCTGGCTGACCTTGGGTCTGATTCTGGCCGCCGCCACGCAGGTCGCTGTTTGCGAAGACAAAAAGCAGGACGGCCAGTGGCGCTATTACGGCGGCGATGCGGGTAGCACGAAATATGCTCCGCTCGATCAAATCAACCGCGACAACGCCGCCAAGCTTCAAGTTGCCTGGTCGTGGGATTCTCCCGACTTGCCGCTGCAACAAGAAAATCGGGCGCTCGGCTCTTTCGCCTACGAAGCAACGCCCTTGATGGTTGGCGGCGTGCTTTACACCAGCACTTCGCTGTCGCAGGTCGCGGCAATCGATCCGAAAACAGGCAAGACGCTGTGGGTCTTTAAGCCCGAAGCGTACAAAGCCGGCCGCCCGACCAATCTCGGTTTCGTGCATCGCGGTGTGGCGTATTGGACCGACGGCGGTCAGGAGCGATTGTATTTGGCCGCGCACGATGCCTTTCTGTATGCAATCGACGCCAAGACTGGCAAGGCCGTGAGCGAATTTGGCG
>JAYVCO010000666.1:0-12779 GCA_043749935.1 Planctomycetia bacterium | reverse complement strand
CTTTCGCTGTTCATAGCGCACCGCGTTCAGCTCGCGTTGACGCTGAAAGGCCTGAGCGCGGGCCAAAGCGCGATAGCGCTCGATCGCCATCCGCGAAGAGCCCTGCACGCGCTCGAGTGATTTTCCGACGGGATAGAACTGGTTGATATCGGCGCTCTCGAGCGCCGAGCCAACCTTCAGGTCGGCACTCGCTTGGGCCTGCTGACCCATTTTCATTTCGGCCAGCGCCCTAAAGTAGTAAGCCCGAGGATCTTTGGTGCCGCCGTCAATCGCGGCCGTCAGATCGATCGCGGCCTCGCCAGAATTGCCAGAAAAGTAATGGTGCACTCCCCGGCCATAGAGCTCGGACAGCACGGCATCTTGAGCCGTTAGCGAACCGGCGCAGGCGGCCACGAGTCCCAGGGTCAAAGCACACACCGTCAGACCAAAATTCCTTACCATGGCAGCGACTCTTTCTCTGATCAGAAACAGGAAACTTGCCCCAACGGCCTTCGCGAAACCCGCGCCTTGAAAGCGCAACAGGAACCCCTCGCATCGGCACGGCCCTATTATAACAAGGGCCATATTAATTGCCTAAATTACCGTTTTCAAGCTGACTTACAGGAGTCGCAGTGGTCCCGCGCGGCGGCATTTTCGGCATAACCGCACCACTTGCCGGCGGTTTCCTCCGGGGCGCAAAAAACACCCGCCCGGTCGTTCTTGGAGAACAACCGGGCGGGAATGCATGAATCCGAGACTATTTCTTGCTCTTCGGATCTCGATTCACTTTGATGTTCTTGTAATATGTCACGCTCTTGGGATCGTGAGCCTGTAGCGCGAAAGTGCCTTTATTCACTTTTTCCATCGGGCCAGTCACTCCCGGCGGCTCGGTGTAATCGCAAATGATCTTGCCGTTCACCAACGTCTTGATGTTCTTCCCTTGGACGACGATTTCTTCGGTGAACCATTCGTTGTCCTTGGCCGGCGCCACGTAGTTCTTCACGATGTGATAGATGCTGCCCGTCTTCACAGGGTCGCCATGCGAATTGTTCACTTGTGCCTCGAAGCCAATCTGGGGCCAGCCCCCTTCCTGATACTTCGTGTGGAAGTAAATGCCCGAGTTGCTGCCGGGCGTGGTCATCACGTCGGCCACAAAATGAAAATCGCCGAACTCGGCCGGCTTGCTCTCATCATCGCCAATGTAGAACAAATGGGTCCGGGCACCACTGGCGACCAACTTGCCGTCTTCTACTTTCCAATTCTGGGGCAACTCGCTGGCCTTCCAGCCTTTGAGTGATGTGCCGTCGAACAGGGTTATCCAGCCATTGTCGCCGGCGGCCTCGGCGGCCAGCGAGACGGCCGTCGCACCGAACAATACGATCGCAAACACGAAGCACGCTTTTTTCATGGTCACTACTCCAAAGAGATCGAGCAAGAGTCCCAGTTGGCCATATCAAAGGTACGCCGCCAAGTACGCGCGGGGCCAAGAGGCCCAGCGAGAGTCTGCCGGCAAGAGCCTGATAGTTTGGCTGCTCGGCCGCTCGCTGTAAACAATTGCGGCGGAAAGTGCGGATAATAATCTCCCTCGCCCTTCGGGAGAGAGTTTTGGCGAGGGAACCTAATCCTAATCCTTGTGGCAGAATTGGCAGCGCTGTGCGACCGTGGCGGTGGCCTGACTGGGAACGATGTCGGAATTCGAGTTATGACACTCGCTGCAGCAATTCAGATTACCCAAGTCGGCACTAGCCAGAACTCCGCGATTTCGCACGGCATAGCGAGGCGCCACGCCGGGCTGATGCCTGAAACAGGCCGCCGGAAGCGCCGCCAGAATCTGGTGCTCGGCCACGGTGAAGCGCGGTTCCTGGTCGTTCTTCGGCTGCGGATCATCGTTCGGCTGCGACGGGGCAGCTGCACCGCCGGATCCGATCGGGGGCATCCCAGAAAACCGGTCGAACGTCCCGCGTGAATTCAAAACCGAGCCCAACGTAACACCCAAGGCCAAAGCCGCCGCCAAACGCCAGGCCGCCAGGGCGGACCAGTTTCTGGCCGTCCTCTCACGCTCCGGCGTCTGCGCAATGCTCAGTCGCGGCTCTAAGTTCTCGGCGTAAGAAACCAGCGGAGGTTTACGATCGGTCGCCACAGCGCACCAATAGCCCGGCAAGTCCCGGCTCTCTTCTGGACCCACTGCTTCCTGAAAAAGTTCCAGCGCGGGGCGCAGTGCCTCGGCCAGTCGATGGCACTCCGGACACTCGCTCAGATGAGCCTCGACCGCCGTGTCGCAAGAGGTGCCGGTCGGAAATGGGCCACGCGTCAAGATGTCGAAAACCTGGTCGCAGTTCATGCCTCTAGCTCCTGGTCTAAATCGCGGCTCGGCGGCGCGTCCGTAGCCCCGGCGCCGCGGAGCAACTCGGCCATGCGCATCAAGCCCCAGCGGACCCGATTCTTGGCCGTATTCAAGCTACATTGCATAGTCTCGGCGATTTCGTGAAATTTCAAGTTGCCAAAAAACCGCAGCCGCAAGGCGTCGGCTTGCACGGCGCTCAATTGCAACAGCAAGTCCTCGAGTTGCTCAGTGCGCTCCTTGGCCAGAAGCTGTTTGAGCGGCGAACCGCTGGCCTGTTCATGATCGGCCTCAGTCGCCGGCTCGCACTCGGCGGGCCAGCGCTCGAGCGGAACACTGCGCAAGCGGCGCTGATAGTGGCTATGACACTGGTTGAACAGAATCGTCCACAGCCAGGTGCGAAATTGAAAGCGAGGGTCGTAACTCGAACACGATTTGAACGCCGCCAGAAAAGTCTCCTGCACGACGTCCTCGGCCCAATCGGCACGTCCCAATCGGCTGCGTGCTACTCGCACCAGTGCGCTTTGATAACGTCGCACAAGCTCGGCAAAGCAGTCGGTCTCGCCCGCGCGAACGCGCTCAATCAGCACGGCGTCAGACTGCGTTGTTCGCTCGTCCATGTCCACAGTTCCTCGCCGCAATGCCGGTGGCTCGCTGGCAGATTGCCCCTCGGGCTCTATTTTTGTCACGCCGCACCTCCCACGCAAGCGTGTATTTCAACAAACCGCTCGCTAGCAGATGGCGGCTGCCTGACTTCGAAGTGCCACCTAGTCCTGCAGCTTTCGCAAGAACGCAACCAAATCGGTCCCCAGCTTCTCGACCGCCGACTGTTTCGACTTATCTTTTAGCGAGTCATCCGCTTCGAAAGCATCCATGGCCTTCGAAATCGAAATGGTGCCGGGCAGCACCAGCGTGCCGATATTGCCCAAAATCGCTCGCACGTGAACCAGGCCACGAAGCCCCCCTAGGGTACCAGGCGAAGCACTCATCAGGACCGCCACTTTGTCCGTAAAGCATGCCAGCGGAGGCTCTCCCTTGACCGGCCGCGACGCCCAATCGATCGTGTTTTTCAGTAGCGCCGTAATCGAACTGTTGTACTCAGGCGATGCAATCAAAAACCCTTGATGTGAAAGCATGAGGTCTTTGATCTTTCGCCCGTTGGCCGGCAAGCCATGTTCCAACTCCTCGTCTTCATTGAACAGGGGCAACGGAAAGTCGTTCAGATCAATCAACGTGACCTCGGCACCGGCCGCCTGGGCCGCCTTCGCGGCAATCCGCACCAACTTCTTGTTATGTGAAGACTTCCGCGCGCTGCCGGCAAAGGCCAAAATCTTCGGCGAAGTAGCCATCGACGAAACCTCTTAGTGACAACCTATCCGCGAAACGCCGGTCTATTGGACCACAATTCCGCGAATTCGGATATCATGGCAACTATGAGGCCAGGCGCAAAAAAACCTCGCGGACAGTTCAGCTTGCGGTCGCTAATGGCCGGCATGACCTGGTTTGCGCTACTACTTGCCATCTGTGTCGGCCACCAGCGCGCCGCCCACCAACAACGTCTTCAGCTCGAAGCGCTCAAAGCGTCTGGCCTGCGGCCAACCGCTCGAGTTCCATCGGGCTCGAAAACGGCAGCCAGGAAGCCGTCCAGCACAGCTCCAAGCTTGGCTCCCACGGGAAATGTCCGATGAAATATCCCTTCGCGGCATTGGCGGCGCCTGTCCTGTCGATGCTACTGGTCTTTGGCTCCCTGGCCGGCATGTCGAATGCCGATGAAGGGCCACGGCCCGAGCGCGTAGCAATCGCAATCGACAACTCCCAGCTCCTGTTGGCCCCCTACGTCTGGAAGCGCACCGGCAGTGGGCCAACCGCCCGGGCCGAAGCCGCCATGCCGGGTGCGTATTTCAAAGCAACTTTTCAGGGAACGAAAACGCTCGGGCTAATCGTCGACGGCACGACCAATCGGGGCTGCCCGGCGGCATCGATGCCACACATCGAGTTTTCGCTCGACGAAGGCTCGTTTCAAGTCGTACCCCTCACGCGGACCGGCGAAGTCTATACTCTGTCGCTGGCCGAAGGACTGGACGCCAACAGGCCGCATCGGGTCGAGATCTATTTGCGCGCCGCCGACTTGACGCAAGACCGCTGGAAGTCGTCGATCGCCCATTTGCGCCTCGCCGGGTTGGCGCTCGATGCCACCGGCTCGCTCCTTCCGACTCCGGCGCGTCCGCGACGCGCGATCGGCTTCGGCGATTCGATTACCGAAGGGGTTGGCGGCGACGGGCTGTTCACATCGTGGCAATCGCTGGGGGTGAACAACTCGCGGGCCACCTGGCTGCCGATCGTTTGCTCGGCACTGAATTGCGAATACGGGCAACTCGGCTCGGGTGGCCAAGGGATGACCCGGGCGATCCATTTGCCGCCGCTGCCCGAGACCTGGGACCGGCATGACCCGACCACCTCGCGCCTCACCGACGGGTTATTGCTCCCCGAGCCCGACGAAATCTACTGTGCGATGGGAACCAACGACTACGACAAGGACATCACGGCCGACTACCTCCGCTGGCTCGTCGCGATGCGCAAAGCGTGCCCTCACACCCGTTTCTTCTGCATCGTGCCGACCCTCGGTGTCCACCGGGCCGAAGTAACGGCCGCCGTCGCAGTCCGCAATCAGGCAAGCGACATGCGAGTCCACCTGATCGACACCGCACCACTTCAATCGCTCTTTCGCGCCAATCAAGGCGCCACGCAATTGGCCCACGACGGCGTCCACCCCTCGGAATATGGTCAGGCCCTGCTAGGCGCACTGATCGCCGTCGAAGCGCAGAAGATATTGAGCCAAGAGAAGTAACAGGCGAGCTGGAAAGAATGGATTGCCGATTGCCACACGGCATGGCAGCCGGAAGTTCGCCGGCCTAGAATATACCGTCTGCGAGCAACCGCATCCCGCGTTCTGTCAGGGACCAACATGCCCCCCTTTACCAGCCACATTTTCATCTGCTGCAATCAACGCAAGCCGGGCCACAGTCGCGGCTGCTGCGACCCCGACGGCAGCCAGGAGCTTCGCGACTGCTTTAAAGCCGAGTTGAAGCGGCGTAAGCTTGGCCCCTTGGTCCGCGCCAACCAGTCGGGCTGTCTCGATCAATGCGAACTAGGGCCGACTGTGGTCATCTATCCGCAAGCCATTTGGTATGGCGGCGTGAAGCTCAAAGACGTGCCCCGAATCATCGAGGAGACCGTGATCGGCGGCCGGATTCTCGAAGACCTGCTGATTCCCGCCGATAAGCTCAACGCCAAAAAGCTCGATTGATGGAGTTGCCGGGAGGATTCGGCCTATTGTGAGCCATACCCCCCTTCCCGAAGGCCAGCCAAACCGCATTTTTCCTTGCCATCCATCAACGGCGGTGTGTATATTCGAGCTTGAAAGCAACGATTCGGCCGACCCATGGGGCTGTCGAGCCGACCCCATGCCCGGATAGCCCCGAGCCAGGGCCTTTAACCGCTATTTATGGGGCCAACCGCCCCAGCCTGCCATCGTTGTCCCGCCAGAGTTGACCTGCCATCGAGTGTTCAATCGACGTCCAACCGCGTTTGAGGATCGTGACCATGTTCGTCAGCCGCAGTTCTTTCATGGCATTTGCCTGTAGCGCCTTGTGCGTCGCGGGATCGGCCCTCGCGGCAGACGAAAAGAAAGAGCCAGCGCCAGCTCCCACGATCAGCTATTTCCGCGACATTCGTCCGATCTTCCAAGTGCATTGCCAGGGTTGCCATCAGCCAGCCAAGGCGATGGGCGAGTATGTGATGACGGATCTAGTGTCGTTGGCCAAAGGTGGCGAAAGCGAGCAGAAGGCGGTCGTGCCTGGCAAACCGGATGAAAGCCATCTCGTCACGCAAATCACCCTCAAGGATGGCAAGGCCGAAATGCCTCGCGAGAAGGAACCGCTCACGGCGGAACAGACCCAGCGCATTCGCCAGTGGATCACCGAAGGGGCGCAAGACGATACGCCGCTTTCCGTGCGCGACGTGATCAACAACGAACATCCTCCAGTCTACGAAGCGCCTCCAGTTTTGACGGCGCTCGATTTTTCGCCCGATGACACGTTGCTGGCGGTCTCCGGATATCACGAAACCCTCTTGTACAAAGCCGATGGTTCGGAGCTCGTCTCGCGGCTGATTGGCCAATCGGAGCGGGTCGAGTCGATCGCCTTCTCGCCCGACGGAAAATCGCTGGCCGTCGCGGGGGGCTCGCCCGGCCGCTTGGGTGAAGTGCAAGTCTGGGACGTCGCGACGCGCAAGCTCAACTATTCGCTGAGCGTCACCTACGACACCGTTTATGGCGTCAGTTGGTCCGGCGACGGAACCAAGATCGCTTTCGGTTGCGCCGACAACACGCTGCGCGCGATCGATGCCGCCAACGGCAAGCAAGTGCTCTATCAAGGCGCGCATAGCGATTGGGTGCTCGACACAGTATTTTCGAAAGACGGCACGTATCTGATTTCCGTGAGCCGCGATCGCTCGATGAAGTTGGTCGAAGTCGCAACGCAACGGTTCGTCGACAACATAACGAGCATTACGCCCGGGGCGCTCAAGGGCGGGCTGGCGGCGGTCGATCGGCATCCGACGAAAGACGAGCTGCTGATCGGCGGCGCCGATGGCGTGCCGAAAATCTATCAGATGTTGCGCACCAAGGCTCGAGTGATCGGCGATGATTTCAATTTGATCAAGGCCTACGAAGTCATGCCAGGTCGGATCTATGACGCTCACTTCAACGCGGACGGCAGCCGGTTTGTCGTCAGCAGCAGCCTCGACGGCACGGGCGAAGTGCGCGTCTATGAGACCGACAGCGGCAAGCTGCTGCACAAGCTCGAAGGCCAACGCGGAGCCGTCTATGCAGTCACGTTCAGCACGAGCGGAAAAGTGATTGCATCGGCCGGCTTCGACGGCCTGGTGCGATTGAACGATGCCGATACCGGCAAGCTGATCAAAGAATTTTCTCCCGTTCCCGCCGACGCCTCGAAGGTCGCGGCGACGGGTAAGTGAAGTTGGTTTTCCATTGAGCAAGCGCTTCAAAGAGCGCGATAGGACTTCCCGCCATGAAACATGACTTCCTGAGGGTTTTCGCTTTCCCCGTGTTGGCGATGACGCTTCTTTTCGGTCTCGCGGCACCGGCTCTGGCCGCGCCCAAGGAAAAACTGCCCGCCGAAGCCAAGATCGTTTCGCTCGAAGCCCAACCCAGCGACGTCACGCTCACGACGAAATATGCCTATGCCCAAGTGCTCGTCACGGCGCAATTGGCCAATGGCGACCGGCTGGACGTGACCCGCATGGCCGAGGCCGCCGTCTCGGGCGATCTGGCCAGCGTTTCGCCAACCGGCGTGGTCCGCGGCAAAACGGATGGCGACGGGCAAATCACTTACCAGGTGGGTGGACAATCGCTCGGCGTCCCCTTGAAAGTCTCTGGCCAGCAGGCCGACTACAACACGAGCTTCGTTCGCGACGTCATGCCGTCGCTGTCGAAGATGGGCTGCAACGCCGGCACCTGCCACGGTTCGCTCAACGGCAAGAACGGCTTCAAGCTCTCGCTGCGCGGGTACGATCCGCTCTACGACCACCGCTCGCTCTCCGACGACATCGCCAGCCGTCGCATCAACCGCGCGGCCCCGGAACAAAGCTTGATGCTGCTCAAGCCGTCGGGGGTGATTCCGCACGTTGGCGGCGTGGTCACTCAACCGGGTCAGCCTTATTATGAATTGGTCCGCTCGTGGATCGGCGGCGGCGTGAAGCTCGACCTCGATAGCCCGCGCGTGGCCAAGATCGAAATCTTCCCCAAGAATCCGATCGTGCCGATGCCGGGCATGACGCAACAGATGAAAATCCTGGCAACATACGGCGACGGCGCTATACGCGACGTGACTCTCGAGGCCTTCATCGAAAGTGGCAATACCGACGTCGCCGAGCCCGACAAGCTGGGCCTGATTTCCGTCGTGCGCCGCGGCGAGGCTCCGATCTTGGCCCGCTTCGAGGGGTCTTATACGGCCACCACGATCACGGTTATGGGCGATCGCTCGGGTTACGAGTGGAAAGACGTGCCGGCCAATAACTTCGTCGATGAGCTGGTCTATAACAAATTGAAACTGGTCAAATCCGTGCCGAGCGAGTTGTCGAGCGATGCCGAATTCATTCGCCGCGCGTCGTTGGATCTGATTGGCCTGCCGCCAACGAGCGAGCAGGTTCGACTGTTCGTGGCCGACCAGCGCGACACCAAGGTAAAACGCGATGAGCTGGTCGACCGGCTGCTCGGCAACGGCGACTATATCGAACTGTGGACCAACAAGTGGGCCGACTTGCTACAAGTGAACCGCAAGTTCCTGGGCGAGCAAGGCTCGTTCGCTCTGCGCGACTGGATCAAACAGGCGGTCGCCAGCAATATGCCCTACGACAAGTTTGTCTATAGCGTGCTGACCGCCAGCGGTTCGACGCTCGATAATCCGCCGGCCGCCTATTACAAAGTGCTGCGCACGCCGGAAGAGGTCATGGAAAATACCACGCAGCTTTTCCTCGGCGTCCGCTTCAACTGCAATCATTGTCACGACCACCCGTTCGAGCGTTGGACGCAGGGGCAGTACTATCACCTGGCTGCTTACTTTGCCCAGGTAGGCCGCAAGGAAGATCCCTCCGCCGCGGGCAAGACGATCGGCGGCTCCGCCGTCGAGGGTGGCAAGCCTTTGGTCGAAGATGTGTTTGACACCGGCTCGGGCGAAGTGCTCGACGGCGCCACGGGCAAACCGTCTCAGCCCGGTTTTCCATTTCAGCATCAAGATCTGGCCGCGGCGACCGCTTCGCGCCGCGTGCAGTTGGCCAAATGGGTCACCTCGAAGGAAAACCAGTATTTCTCCAAGAGCTACGTGAACCGGCTGTGGGGCTATTTGTTTGGCCGGGGGATCATCGAGCCGATCGACGACATTCGCGCCGGCAATCCGGCCACGAATCCGGAACTGCTCGAACGGCTCACCAAGGAGTTCGTCGACTCCGGCTTCGATATGCAGCACATGCTCCGCGTGATCTGCAAGTCGCGCGCATATCAGTTGTCGATCGTTACGAACAAATGGAATGCGGACGACGACATCAACTTCTCGCATGCCATCGCGCGCCGTCTGCCGGCCGAAGTGCTCTACGACACGATCGCCCGGGCGACCGGTTCGGTGAGTCGCTTGCCCGGAGTTCCGGCCGGCTTTCGCGCGGCCCAGTTGCCCGACGTGGGCCTGACGCTGCCGAGCGGGTTTTTCGAAGTCTTCGGCCGGCCGGCTCGCGAAAGCGCCTGCGAGTGCGAACGATCGAACGGCATGATGCTGGGACCGGTGATGACTCTGGTCAATGGCCCGACCATTGCCGAGGCGATTTCCGACGCGGCCAACGACATTACCAAACTGGTCGCGGCCGAGCCCGACGACGCTAAGGTCGTCGACGAATTGTTCGTCCGCATTTTATCCCGACCGGCCACGCAGTCCGAAATCGAAACGGGCGTCACGGTATTGCACGCCGCCGGCGAAGACACCGCCAAGCTGCAAACCGAACTCGCGGCGATGCAAGCCAAGCTCGACGCGCAACAAGCCGCTTGGGAAGCCACTCAGACAAGTCCGTCATGGACCGAGCTCGAGCCGGGCGAAATGACATCGAGCATGGGCGCCACGTTCGCCAAACAACCCGATCGTTCGGTGCTGGTCGAGGGTCCGAGCGCCAAAGGCACTTACACTTTGAAGTTCGACACCGAGCTAGCCACCGTCACCGCGATTCGTCTCGAGCTGTTGGCCGATGCCAAGCTGCCATCCGGAGGCCCGGGCCGTGGGCCGAATGGCAACCTGGTGCTGTCCGAATTGAAAGTAACCGGCGCTCCGAAAGCAGACCCGGCGAAAGTGATGCCGCTGTCGCTCACGCGCGCCACGGCCGATTTCAGCCAGGATGCCTTTCCCGTCGTCGGCGCCGTCGATGGAAATCCGGCCACCGGCTGGGCCCTCTCTCCCCAGTTCGGCAAGAACCACACGGCTATCTTCGACATCAAAGAGGACGTGAACTACCCGGGCGGCACATCGCTCACACTGGTAGTTGATCAACAGTACGACGACTTGCACACCCTCGGCAAGTTCCGCATCTCCGTGACCGGCTCGAAGCGGCCCGCGAACTCCCAGCCGCTACCGGCCAAGGTCGCCGAGATTCTCGCGCTTGCTCCCGACGCGCGCAGCGATGCCCAGAAGACAGAGCTCGCCCAGTACCATCGCTCGCTCGACCCCACTTGGGTTAGCCTCAACCTGGTAGTGGCCACGAGCGTCGAACAGCAAAAGAGTCAGCGCCTGACCGGCGCGCAAGATCTGGCCTGGGCGCTGATCAATAGCCCTTCGTTCTTGTTCAATCGATAGGCTTTCATAAGCTCACCTTAGATTTCGACGAGGGTTCCTGGTCCGGCGAATGCTCGAACCAGGAACCTTTTTTTGTCTGATAAACTTGCCTCGATTGGTCCACCCGCATCACAATGCGGTAATGAGCGAAGAACTCACCCTGCGGAGAGAAGGCGTGTTTGGCATGTTCGCCATCGGGCCAATTGAACTGCTTATCCTTTTGATCATCGGGGGATTCTTGCTTTGGGCGTTGTTTCGCAAGGGCCGATGATTCCCGTCCCCAAACGCCGCTGGCAGTTCACGCTACGGACGCTGTTCACAGTGGTGACGGTGGTTGGGATCCTCTCTGGCTGCGTTGCGGCATACCCCCTGGAATCGGCCTTTGTTTTCGAATGGGCCGCCGCGACGGCTTTCTTCGCTGGCATTGTTGTTGGGGCAAGCCGCGCCATCGAGCGCCGGCTGGCCATCAAGTCGCGTCCAGAAAAAGACGTTCCGCCTCCAGCACCTCACTCTTGACGCACCACTTCCGCGCGCATCGGCTTGCCAAGCCGCCCTTGATGGCGAACAATGAGGTCTGCACTTCCGCCGTGGCTCGAAAATCAGCAACCCGCTTCAGGCTTTTTGCCCGTGTACGTCGAAACGAGCTCGCTGACGAAACGATATGGCGGTTTTACGGCGCTGAATGATTTCAGCTTCGGGGTGGCTCGCGGCGAGGTCGTGGGCCTGCTCGGTCCCAACGGGGCCGGCAAGACGACTCTCTTGCGAATGTTGATGGGCTATCTGCGCCCGTCGGCGGGTCGCGCCTCGATCGATGGGCTCGATTGCTATCGCGAGTCTCTGGGCGTCCACCGCCGCGTTTCCTATTTGCCCGGTGAAGCCCGATTGTTCCGCCACATGTGCGGAATCGACACGGTCGATTTCTTCACGTCCGTGCGCCGCGATGGCAGTCGCCAGAGAGCCATTGCACTGGCCACCGATCGTTTTGGCTTGGACCTTTCGCGCGGCGTGTCGACGATGTCGACCGGCATGCGACAGAAGCTGGCCCTGGCAGTCACGCTGGCTGTCGATACTCCGCTGGTGATTCTCGATGAACCGACGTCGAATCTCGATCCCACGGTGCGCGCCGACGTGGCGGCCCTGGTGCTCGAGGCGAAGGCCGCGGGCCGAACCGTCATCTTTTCCTCGCACGTGATCTCGGAAGTCGAACAAGTTTGCGATCGAGCCGTCATCTTGCGACAAGGACAACTGGTACACACACAAGTCATCGCCGAGCTCTGCAAGAAACACCGCATTCGCGCGCAACTGACCGGGCCGCTGCCAAGCGTGCCCGAAAGTTTCAATGGGCACGTGCTGGTGGCCACCGATTCGGCCGGCGCTCTGACGATCGAGACGCCGGGCGAACTATCCGGGCTGCTCGGTTGGTTGGCCACGTTGCCATTGGCCGAGGTGCGGATCGAGCCCTTGGGCCTGCGAGCTTTGTACGATCAATACCACACGGTCTAAATAACCTAATAAACAACGACATCACCGATCCATGAACCTGGCACTGTGGAAAAAATCGTTTCTCGAATCGCGCTGGCTCCTGCTCGGCTGCTGTGTGTTGATGTTCGCGGTCCACTGGCTGCGCGTGTGGATCAGCAGTTTTTTTTCGACCTCCGATCTGAAATCCATGCTCAGCTTCATGCCCGAGCTGGTCGAAAAACTGATGCCGGTCTCTTTTTCGCAAGTCGCTTCTTCCGCGGGGCGGATCGCGGTGGCCTATGACGATCCGATCGTATTGCTGCTGATCACCGTGTGGGCCATCTCGCGCGGTTCCGACGCGGTGAGCGGCGAATTGAATCGCGGCACGATGGAAATGGTCCTGGCCCAGCCAGTCACGCGGCTTGGAGTGCTCTGGTCTCAAGGGGCCGTGACCATCGGAGGCGCGGCGACGTTGGCCACGATTGCCTGGCTCGGCACTACGCTTGGGTTGGTTTGCATCACGCTCGAAGATCCCATTTCGCCGCGCATCTTCATTCCGGCGGCTTTGAACCTGTTCGCGATGACCGTCTTCCTCGCCGGACTCACGA
>JAYVCO010000665.1:0-5923 GCA_043749935.1 Planctomycetia bacterium | reverse complement strand
TGCCACTTGGCAAAGAAGCGACTGCCGAAGGTGGACTCGAGGGTCCCACGGAAAACCTCTCCCGCACCCCCGCTGTGGGTCAGAAACCTAACTCCCGGGGACCGGCAAACTACCCCAATTTAGCGAGGCTTTCTTGAGCTGCGATGATCGTCGCGGCAATGTCGCTATCGCTATGGGCAGCCGAAACGAAGAGCGCCTCGAACTGGCTACAGGGCATATAGATACCGCGATCGAGGAGACCCCAAAAATACGTTGAAAATTGCTTGATTTTGCACCGACTGGCGCTCTCCCAATCACGAACAGGGCCCGGATGAAAAAAGAGGGTCATCATACTCCCCACCCTGGCCAAACAATGTTCGATGCCGGCCGCTTCCGCTGCCGCATTGAGGCCCTGGGCAAGCTGGGAGCTCAGCCGTTCGAGTTTCTGGTAAGGCGGCGTGTCTCGCAAGACTTTGAGCGTGGCAATTCCAGCGGCCATAGCCAAGGGATTGCCGCTAAGCGTACCCGCCTGGAAGACCTTGCCCTGCGGCAGCACGTGGTCCATGATTTCGGCCCTTCCGCCGTACGCGCCGACAGGCAAGCCACCGCCGACGATTTTGCCTAGCGTGGTTAGATCGGGAGCAATTCGAAACAGCGATTGCGCGCCGCCGTAAGCCACGCGAAATCCCGTCATGACTTCATCGCAAACCAAAAGAGCGCCGTGTTTTCTGGTGAGCTTGTTCAAAGAGCTCAGGAACTCGGCGCTCGGCACGACGCAGCCCATGTTGCCTACGACCGGCTCGAAGATGACAGCCGCAATGCGCGATCCGTGCTGGGCAAATGCAACCTCCAGTCCAGCCGGATCGTTATAGGCCAGCACGAGCGTATCTTTTGTTGTGCCTGCGGTGACTCCAGGTGAATTCGGAACGCCCAACGTGGCGGCCGAACTTCCCGCGGCTACGAGCAAACTGTCGACGTGCCCGTGATAGTTCCCCGCGAATTTGATCACCAGGTCACGTCCTGTGAAGCCGCGCGCCAGACGAATGGCACTCATGGTCGCTTCGGTCCCTGAATTGACGAGCCGAACTTTTTCAATCGAGGGAACTGCCGCGATGATCAACTCCGCCAGTTCGCTTTCGGCTTCCGTAGGCGCGCCAAAACTTGTGCCGCGTGCTGCCGCTTGCTGTACGGCCGCGAGCACTTGCGGGTGGTTGTGCCCTAGGATCATTGGGCCCCACGATCCGATGTAATCGATGTAACGGTTGCCATCGATGTCGAACAGGTAAGCTCCCTCGCCTCGCTCGAAAAAGACCGGCTCACCGCCGACGCCTCCAAAGGCCCGCGCCGGACTATTCACACCGCCGGGCATCAATTGCTTAGCGCGTGCAAAGGCCGCTGCACTACGCTGCCGCTTCGAGGAGTTATGGTTTTCTACAGGATCCGATGAATGGAGCGCGCACATGGAAAAATAATTCGATTATTTGTGACTTGAATGAGAGCAATTCCGCTCCGAAGTTATAGCCGCACGGCCTGTGAAAAGGCCATCAGTTCGTCAGTTCAGCGAAACGATTAACTATTGGCGAATGGCTGCGGTGTGCCGGCCGAGCACCCAAAAACGGTTTTGGCTTGGCACAGTTACTTTAACCAGCGGGCAGCCTGTTTGGCCCAATAGGTTAGCAAAATGCTCGCGCCAGCGCGGCGCAACGCCAATAGGGATTCCAAAGCCACGGCTCGCTCGTCTATCCAACCGCGCTCGGCGGCGGCTTTGACCATGCTGAACTCGCCGGAGACATTGTAAGCGGCCACCGGGACACCGGGAAATTGATCGCGGACGATGCGAATAATGTCCAGATAGGCCAACGCCGGCTTGACCCTCACGATATCAGCCCCTTCGGCCAAATCGAGTTCCACCTCGCGTAAGGCCTGCTGTGGGTCGGCTGCCGGGTCCATCTGATAACTGCGACGATCGCCAAACTGAGGCGTGCTCTCGGCGGCCTCGCGAAATGGACCATAGAAGGCGCTGGCGTACTTGGCCGCGTAGCTCATGATTGGCAAATGCGCGAAACCCGCGGAGTCCAGCCGCCCGCGAATCGCACCGACCATGCCATCCATCATGCCGCTTGGCGCAACCATGTCGGCGCCAGCTCGCGCGTGGCTCAGCGCCTGGCTGGCAATCAATTCCAGCGTGGCATCGTTGTCGACGTCGACCCGACCGGTGCAGTCGTTAATGACGCCGCAGTGACCGTGGTCCGTATATTCGCAAAAGCAGACATCGGTGATCACAAGCATTTGGGGCGCCGTTTTTTTTGCCGCCGCAATCGCTTGTTGCACGATTCCCTGGTCGCTGTACGAATCAGAGCCCAAAGCGTCCTTCGCGTCCGGAATGCCAAACAAGATGACGCCGCCCAGACCCAATTCCTGCACTTCCTGAATTTCCGCCACCAGTTGGTCGGGCGAGAGTTGGAAATGGCCCGGCATGGAACTGATCGCCTGCCGCACATTGCGGCCGCCGCGCACAAACAAGGGCAGAATCATCTGGGCCGGATTTAGCCGCGTTTCCTGCACCAGGCTGCGCACCGCGGGATTGTAGCGCAGGCGGCGCAGGCGGGTGTTTGGGAACTGGCCAGCCGATGGTTCTTCCGAATTACCCATAGCCTTTCTTTATAGCTCAAAGCCGAACGGGGCGAAACTCGACGATCAGCCGACAGAGGGTCGCTTCGATCGCCGTGTGAAACGGGAGCTGACGCGTTAGACCGCCACTCGATTCCGCAACTCTATTTTGCCACCGCTTGCGTTTGGCCAATCGCCGCCAAATCCGATTTGGCTTGGCTGACAAGCTCCGCGGCCCACGGTTTTTCGTCATAGAGCTCGACGATGCCCTGGTAAATCTTGATCGCGGCCTGGGGATTACTGCCGGTCAATTCCATGGCCCGGTCGAGGCGCGATTGCAGGAACTTACGATCGTCCTCGACTCGGTCTGCGACTTGCTTTTCCAGCCGTTTGAGTTGCTGGCGAGCCAGTTTGACGTAATGGCGCGCGACGTCCGAGTCACCGCTGTCATCGTCATACACGTCGATCAGGGCTTGAAACTTCACAACCGCTACTTCCGGGTTGATCAAGGCGTTGCGTTTGGCCTCAGTGAAAGCTCGTTGGATCGGGTGTGCCTGCTCGGCCTCCTCTTGCATCGATCGCAGTTTTTCGCTGCGCGAATCATTCGGATAGTATTCGAGAAAACTGGCGATGCGGGATTTGCTGGCCTTGAGGCTTTCAAGATCCCCGCTGGAAGTGGCGGCTTCAATTTGTTCGTATAACTTGTCAGCGCTGGGCGGCTGCATCAAATACCAGCCCGCGGCGAGCAGCAGCAGTAGTGCGAAAGCCAGTAACAGCGTCTGCGGCGCCAGCAGTCCCGTAAGCGCGGCACGTAGATCGCTGGCGCGCTGCTCGCGTTGCTCCTCGACCTTGATAAACCGCGCGGCCGCCGTATCAGAGACTTCCCGCGCCGGCGCATCGCTTTGCTTTTCACTCTTTGAGACAAGCGCGATCGTGGCCTCGGTGGCTTGGATTTGCGGTGTCGAGGTGGCCGGCGGCCGTTGGGCATCGGCCAACTGCGTGGGCGACATCGTGGGCGCCAGCGCGCCGTGCTCGGCGAAATCGGTGTCTGACGACGCATCGGGGGAAAGCACGAAGTCGTCGCCTCGACTGACCGAGATCGACAGCCCCCGCTCCATCGCCTCCAGGCTGCGGCTGAGAATCAACGTGTTCGAAAATCTCTTTTGCGGGTCTTTTTCCAACAACTGGTGGACGATCCTGGCCAATTCGGCGGGCGTCTGCGGGGCGAAGCGTGTCACCGGCTCGGGTTCGCCATACCGCTGTAATTGCAGCATCTCGATCAACGATTTGGCTTTGAATGGAGGCCGGCCCGCCAGCAGCGAGTACATCACACCCCCCAAGCTGTATTGGTCGCACCGATCGGTGACGGTGCGGCCCTCGGCCTGTTCCGGCGCCATGTATTCGGCCGTTCCCAAGACGCCGCCATCGGAGGTCATCCGCGTGTTGCCAAACAGCCGTGCGATCCCAAAATCCGAAAGCTTGATGTCTCCCTCGGACGTCAGTAGCAAGTTGGCCGGTTTCAAATCGCGATGGATGACTCCATGATCGTGAGCATGTTTTAGTGCCCGGCAAAGCTTGATCGAGATCTGAGTGACCTCGCGCCACTCGAAGCGGCGCCCGCGGCGCAGCTCGTCCTCGAGGCTGGTGCCATCGACGAGCTCCATGGCGTAGAACAAAGTTCCGGCCTGTTCGCCGTACCCATAAAGCCGCACGATATTCGGGTGGCGAAGCTTTTTGAGCGACTCGATCTCGGCCTCGAAGCGGACGCGAAAGCCCTCCTCGGCGGCCAGTCCGGGAGCAAGCACCTTGATGGCGGCCGCCTCGCCCGTCTCGCTGTCGATCCCTTCGTAAACTGTCCCCATGCCGCCCTGACCGAGCTTTTTCCCCAGACGGTAGGGCCCCAATTGCTCGAACTGCATGGTGGGCATGTGGGTGAGTTGAGTTTGGTGAGCCGGACTAATACCAGGGCTTTGTGAGTTCGCTCGCCGGCAATTGCGAAGGCTGCCCCCCTGGGCGTTCTCGAGTTTTCATCGTAACATCGGCTGGTGCAGGACACCAGCAAGCCGCGAAAGCGATGGTTTTGTGGCGAACGATTATTTTCGAAACAGGGAGAATTCCGCGTGTCGAATGACAGCGTGATTTTGCGATCCACGGACAATCAGGCGCGGGGTATCGGCCAGTATGCAATTGATTTTCTCAGTGGCAAATTCGGCGAGCCGTCGGCGAGCGTATTTCAGAAAGTCGAACAGTTTCATCTCGACAGCATCGCCTGCGGCGTCTCGGCATTAGCCTGCGGCGCCAATGCCCCGCGCGTGCTGCGACAGGAAGCGCTCGAATATCCGGCGGGAGCGTCATGCGAGGGGGCGCCGCTGTTTGGCTCGCGCGTCAAAGTCATGCCGGAAAAGGCGGTAGTGGCCAATTGCTCGGCGGTGCGCGAGTGGGACGCCAATGGCACGAATTTTGGGTTCAACCCGGCGCGGGGTGCGACTCGCGGCGAATTCGGACATAACGACTTTTATCCCGTGGCGGTCGCCGCAGCGCAAATGCGTGGACTCGACGGCCGACAGACCCTCAAAGCCATGATCTTGTTGGATGAGATCCGCGGCCGGCTAGCCGAAGTTTTCGCGCTCAAGAATTACAAAATCGACCACGTCGTACACGGCGCGATCGGCTCGGCGGCCACCTACGGCGCGATCATGGGTGCTAGTGCCGAACAAATCGAGTCAGCCATTGGGCTGACCGTAGCGCACTACATTCCTTTCCGCGCCATTCGCGCAGGCAAACAGTTGTCCGACTCCAAGGGCGCCTCGGCGGCAATTAGCGCCGAAGTCGCCGTGCTCAGTATGCGCCGCGCCATGCGTGGATTCATGGGTCCGGCCGACATCTTCCGCAATCCCGAGGCGATCTTCTGTTTGTTCGAGAAGCCGGCGGAAAAAAATTCCAGCCCCTTCGACCTGGCACTCTCTATCTCGGGCGATGATTTCGCCATCATGGGCATGCACTTCAAGCTCGGGCTTTACGAACACCAATCGGCCGGGGCCATTGCGGGGTTGATGAACTTGCTCTCGCGCCATCCCAAATTGCTCGAAGACCCCGCGAAGCTCAAAGCCGTGCGGATTACGATCTATGAACCGGCTTTCGGCATCATTGGCGATCCGGCGAAACGCGATCCACGCACCAGGCAAAGCGCCGACCACTCGATGGTCTACATCATTGCCACACTCCTGCGAAAAGCGTTCGAGACGGGCCGCTCGGGCTGGCGCGAGCTGATGCTGGTGCCGGCCGATTATGACGACAGTGCGATCGTCGATCCCTTGACGCGAGAAATCATGGC
>JAYVCO010000664.1:0-2381 GCA_043749935.1 Planctomycetia bacterium | reverse complement strand
CATCGGCGTTGTTGCCGGCAGCGGTGCAAAAGGCGATGCGTCCGCCGGTGATGTTTCGACGATTGGCGGCGGCGTTTGAACTTCCGGCTTGATCCGATGGGATTGATTGGCAACCACAAACGGGTCGGACGGCGCGGGATGCGTGAAGTTGTTCAGCTCCTGGTCCAGCGAAGCCGTCAATCGCATGTGCAACGCTTCGTCCAGCAGCCCCAGCTTGCGATAGGAGTCAAGCTGTTCCAACGTCGCCGCCAAGGCCCGCATCGAACTATCCGCTTTGGGACGTTGCTGGGGCCAACCGCAGATTTCGCACCAGCCGGAGATCATACGGCCATCGCAGCGTGGGCAACGCTTGGGCTTGGTATCGCGCGGCAGTGCCGGCGGCGAGGGCTTAGCCTCCGACGACGAAGCGATCAGACGAAACATCCACGCCAGGATGAGCCAAATGCCATGGCCCACCAGGGTGATGATCGCGAACGCGATGAATAAGCCAACGAAAATTTCCATCAACGCCACCGAGTCTTGCCCTAGGTTTGGCCGCGAACTGCCACAGAACACCAGCCGCCCGGATTCCCGCCGCTACTCTACCATCGCGGCAGGCCGTTGGCACGAAAAAGGGCCAGTTTCGTCGGCCGCCAAAACGAAACCCGACCTGTTTTAGTTGCCTGGCGGCCCAGCCGGTGGCCTATAATTGAAAAAGCCTGCGCATGTGCGGCTTAGTCGGAATCTATCGGTTTTGCGGATTGCGATGATCGAATCGTCCAACAACATGGGAATCGCGCGCGTTGGCCAAGTCGTCGGCCAGCGATGGCACGCGCTCAGCCCGTGGCTCAAGATCCCGATCGTCGCCCTCGCGATGGCCGCCGCGATGTTGGCTGGGATCATTTGCTTCGCTCCGCCGGGGACCAAGTCATCGGGCGAATCGTCAGCAATTGCTAACCCCGTTGCGCTCGGACACAAAACGGAACAACGAAGTGGCGAATCGAAAGTCGCTTCGACTGCTTCGACTCAAACGACTTCATCGAATAAGTCCTCGTCCGCCGAATCGCACGAAGAACCAACTTCGCCGCGAAACGATTTCCAAGCAGCGATGGATTTTTTGGCCGCTTCCGCCAAAGCGAAACAGCCACAGCCGAAGTCCGATCAATCCACGTACGCTCCCGGCAAATCGCTCACTGGTTCGCCAGATACAAACAAGGACGCTGATAAGCCGAACGAATCGCCGGCAGTTGCTCCAGCCGCTGTCGCGACCAAATCAGCAAAGCCGGACGAAAAGAAAGTCGATGAATTCGCTGAAGGCGGCGGCCTCGAGGGCCGGCAAGGCGAGGCCAAATATCAACTCGTGCAGCGCGGCGGCGCATCGCCCCGCAGCGAAGAATGCGTTAGCCGCGGACTAAAATGGCTCGTCGCCCATCAACGCCAGAACGGTAGTTGGCGATTCGATCATCACGAAACGCCTTGCTACGATCGTTGCAGTCATCCCGGCAGCAACAGTTCCACCACCGCTTCAACGGCGCTGGCTCTGCTTTGCTTTTACGGCGCTGGTTACACGCACAAGCACGAAAGCGAGTACAAAGAAGTCGTCAACAAAGGCTTGTATTATCTCGGTTCGCGAATGCTGATGACGCCTGACGGCGGCGATCTGCAAGAAGGCACGATGTACGCCCAAGGCCTCGGCGCGATTGTCCTATGCGAAGCCTATGCCATGTCCGGCGATGAGAACCTCAAGCCGTTCGCGCAGGCGGCCATCGATTTCATCGTTTATTCGCAAGACAAGATCGGCGGCGGCTGGCGATACTTCCCCGGTCAGCCTGGCGATACCAGTTCGTTCGGCTGGCAAATCATGGCATTGAAAAGTGCGAAACTGGCCGGCCTGCGGGTGCCGCCAAATGTCATTTATATGTCGACACGTTTTCTCGATAGCGTAGAAACCGACGCCGGCGCAGGCTATGGTTATCAAACGAAAAAACGCGAGCCGACCACCTCCTCCATCGGTCTGCTCTGCCGGATGTATACCGGCTGGACTCGCGAGCACGACGGCATCAAGAACGGCATCAAATATCTGGTGAAAGAAGGCCCATCGAAGACCAATTTGTATTACGACTACTACGCCACCCAGTGTCTGCACAATTGGGACGGCGCGGAGTGGTTCGATTGGAACAAGGCCATGCGCGATCATCTGATCGCCACACAAGCCACGCAAGGACACGAGTCCGGAAGCTGGTGGTTCGACGACGAAAAAACCAAAGCCGGCGGCCGTCTCTACAACACCTGCATGGCCATCATGACCCTCGAGGTCTACTACCGCTACATGCCGCTGAACAATTTCAAGGCGCTGGAAGGGAAGTAGAACAGAACGAAGAGTAAAACCGCTAATTGACG
The DNA here is from genome assembly GCA_043749935.1 of Planctomycetia bacterium. Lineage (GTDB taxonomy): Bacteria > Planctomycetota > Planctomycetia > Pirellulales > PALSA-1355 > PALSA-1355. The sequence goes on along the minus strand of JAYVCO010000664.1, from coordinate 2 downwards.
CT
>JAYVCO010000663.1:0-11139 GCA_043749935.1 Planctomycetia bacterium | reverse complement strand
TATGAGCGAAGGCCCCGAGAAGTCCCATCGCAAATGGCTCAGAGTTCACCCCGCAATTCTGTGGTCGCTTTTCGGCGTGTTCACGCTAGGTGTATGGGGATCTACCCAACTTCTGTCGATGAAGAACGCTTGGGGCCTTATTGTCGTGCTTGCCAGCCCTTTTGTGGGCTTAGCGGTCTATTGGTTGTGGCGCATGGTCGCTTATCCAGATCGTCATGCTCATTTCTATTGGGACAAGGGCAGTCCTCAACTTGAACGAGCAGAACGATGGCTGAGCCGGTATAAGCAAATGCCCTGGCCGGCCCGCGTCGCTCGCTTCATTCGTAAGCGACGGCTGTTAAAAACGATCCAGCATGTTCGTCGACGCCCAACCGCGCACTAGGCAATTTCCGAAAATCGGATTTCACACTGACGCCTAAATTCGAAAAAGTTTGACTCCGGCGAAACGATTCGCCATAGTGACGGCGTTTCCTCTGTCGCCGCACCGTGAACCGGAGGTCCACCATGCGTTTCGCCCTGCTTGCCTGTCTCGCAATGGCCATCGGCTGCAGCCAAGAGATTGTCGACCGCGCGCCCGTGACGGGCTCGGAACTGGCCCTGCCTGCGGTGAACGATACGAATGAAGCGAACGATATGCCCGCGGCTGGCGAAACGCCCGCCGCTGACGATTCAAACGACGCGAAGGCTACGGACGAGCAACCGGCCTCGGTTGCGTCGGTGCCAGAATTGCCCAGCTACGGCGAAGCGCTCGACATTGCCGATCACGAGTCGCGGCTGGTGCAAGTCGCCAGATTTGACCTCGATAGCCACGAACGCCAGCAAGCAAGTCTTAAAAAACAACGCGAGGATGAGTCGCAGCCTAGCGCCGACGACTCAGCGAAGAAGCCTGACGCCGAAAAAGTGGCTCGCATCGACGCTGACCTCAAGCGCGTGTCCAAGGAAATCGAAGCGAGCAAGGACTCGCTACGGCGGGCCCAAGCGCGGCTCGACTACGCCACGGACATTGTCAATCAGATCATCAAACGAGATGGTCGCGAGAAGTCGGCCGAATAAGTGGGAGACTTATTCGCCAGCCTGGGTTAGCACGGCTAGGACACATTTCCAACGTCGGCGTTTCCTCGCTAATCCCTAATCCCGAACCCCCAACCCCTACTCTCTCATCCGGCCGCCTGCGCCGCGGATTGCTCGGTCCAGGCCAGCAGATCGTCCAGGCCCTTGCGATGGCAAAAATCGCCGAGCGTTTCGCCTTGCTCGCGCGCCTGCTTGAAATAAACCAGCACGGGCACGATCGTCGGCACGATTTCGGCCGCCGGCACCATGTCCTTGTAGATGAAGTTCAAGCGATCGCCCAACAACCGGCCGCCGAGGAATAGCGTGTAGCGGCCCGCGGCTTTGCCCACCAGGCCGATGTCGCAGTTGTACGGCCGAGCGCAACCGTTCGGGCAGCCCGTCATGCGGAGCGTGAACGTTTCTTGCGACAGGCCAAGCCGAGCCAACTCGACTTCCAACTTGTCGACTAGCCCGGGCAGTGCCCGCTCGCTTTCGGTGATCGACAAACCGCACGTCGGCCAGGCCACGCAAGCCATCGACCAGCGACGTACGCTCGAGATTTCATTGTGCAGCTTGACGCCATGCTCGCGCAAAATGTTTTCGAGCGTCGGCCGGTTGGCCGGGTCGAGGTCGGTAAACAGGATGCTTTGATGCGACGTCAAGCGGATGCCCGGCCTGAGCGTCGTGCAAATCACGCGCAGCGCCGTCTTCAGCCGCAGGCCGTCCTCGTCGTGAATCCGGCCGTTCTCGACGCTCAGCCCGTAAAACACCTTGCCATCGCCCTGCTCGTGCCAGCCGATGTGGTCGTCGAAGCCGTGGACGTCGTCGGGATGCGGATCGGCCAATGCCTGGCCGTAATACTCTTCAACCTTAGCCTTGAACTTGGGCAGGCCCCAATTGTGAATCAGATATTTCATCCGCGCGACTTTGCGATCGGCCCGATTGCCGAAGTCGCGTTGCACTTTGATGATTGCCGTGGCGACGTCGATCACCTGCTCGGGCTTAATGAATGCCATCCGCTTGGCCACCGCCGGAAACGTTTTTTCGGCACTGGGCGTCACACCCATGCCGCCGCCGACCAACACGTTGTAGCCGATGATCCGATTCTGCTCGACGACCGCCATCAGTCCCAAATCGTTGGCATATAGATCGACGCAATTGTCGCTGGCCAGGCCGATGGCTGTTTTGAATTTGCGCGGCAGGTAAGTGGGCCCATAGATCGGTTCGACCTCGTGGCCGTTGCTGCCGCCCCCTTCCAACGTTTCTTCTCCGGTGTCGGGATCGGTGAGCCACAGCTCGTGATAGGCCCGGCTACGAGGGCAAAGGTGCGCTGCAATTTCTTCGGCCAGCGTTTGCAACTGGCCGCGAACGTGATCGTGCAAAGGCGCCGGGCAGCACATGACGTTGCGCTCCACGTCGCCGCACGCAGCCAGCGTCGAAAGCTGAATTTCATTGATGCGGTGAATCGTTTTCCACAGATCATGCTTGAGCACGCCATGCAATTGCAGTCCCTGCCGGCTGGTGATCCGCAGCGTGGTGTTGCCCACCTCGTCGCACAAATCGATTTCGGCCAGCAGCTGCTCGCTGGTCAGCTTTCCGCCCGGAATCTTGGTGCGGACCATGAAGGAGTAGGCTTTGATCGATTTGCCTTTGCCCCCTTCAGTCCGGCCAGCGGCGCGCGCGTCGCGATCGTCCTGCTGATACAAGCCATGATGCTTCAGCAGTTGGATGCTCGACTTGCCGAAAAAGTCATTACCATCTCGCAACTCCGGGCCAATATCGCCGCGCAAGTAATTGCTCTGGATCTTGAAAACTTCAACCGGGCTGAGCTTAGGTTCGTCGGACATGGCTAGGCTTCGGACGGGAGTGGGAGGGGAAAGAGCCAACTATCAAAGGGTATTTCGCCAATTATCACAATGATCAGCATCATAGTCATATTTAGCATGCCCGAGACCAGACTGTCAACTCAATATACCGCCGGGCGAGAAACGGAACTATGCCGAATGAGCTGAGTTATTGCCGTGCTCTGGCGGCGATTTGAGCTATTCTCAGCGGACGTTTAGGCCAATAGGCAGTGATTGGAACCTGGGCTAAAATGCCCGGTCTCGCCACGACTACGCGAATGAAAGCAGGTGCCCGCTCGTGACCGCCGCAATCCTCGATGGCAAACTACTGGCCCGGCAAATCCGCGAGGAGTTGCGAGACGACGTCGCCGAGTTCATCGAAAACAATGCCGAAGTGCCGACCTTGGCCGCCGTGCTGGTGGGAGACGACCCGGCCAGCGACGTTTACGTTCGCAACAAAGTGACCGGGTGCGAGCAGGTGGGCATTCTCAGCCGACTATTCCGACTGCCGGCCACTACCTCGCAAGATGATCTGCTGTCGCTCGTGTCCAAGTTGAATCGAGCCAAAGACGAACCGATCCACGGCATTCTGGTGCAACTGCCGCTGCCGAAGCAGATCGACTTCACTCGTGTCTTGCACGCAATCAGTCCGCTCAAGGACGTCGACGGGTTTCACCCGGAGAACGTCGGGCGGCTGGTCCAGGGCAACCCGCGATTCTTGCCCTGCACGCCGTTTGGCATTCAACAACTGCTGGTGCGTAACAACATCGAGATTGCCGGGCGGCACGTCGTCGTGGTCGGCCGCAGCGAAACCGTCGGCAAGCCGATGGCCCTGATGCTCATGCAACGCGGAGCGGGCGCCGATGCGACCGTGACCGTCTGCCACAGCAAGACGCGGAACTTGCCGGAGATCACACGGCAAGCCGACATTCTGATCGTGGCCATCGGTCAGCCAAAATTCGTCACCGCCGAGATGGTCAAGCCGGGCGCCGTCGTGGTCGACGTCGGCATCCACCGCACCGCCAAAGGCCTGGTCGGCGACGTCGATTTTCCCGCCGTCAGCCAAATCGCCAGCCACATCACTCCCGTGCCCGGCGGCGTCGGCCCGCTGACCGTAACGATGCTGTTGGTCAACACCCTGTCGGCGGCGCGGCAGCAGCAGTAAGCTGCACTATGACTAAACAAACCGGCCGACCAAACAAACCCGCGGCGCGCCTTGCTCACGGCTCGGTGGCCAGATCGTAAGCCGCCATTTCCAGATGGTTGCGCACTAGAATGCGTGAACCGCAGAGCGTTGGGTTGTTCCAGGTCTTGCCTTCGATGGCTTGAATCCGGCCCAGTTCGTGAAACCGCTCGGGCGTGGCTTCGACCAATGCCAGTTCGCCCGTCTCGGCCAGCACCACTAGCAGATCTCCGCAGAGCAGCAGTTGACCGTGACCGTAGTTTCCCGAGCGGGCTTTCCAAAGCTGCCGTCCACTGGCCAAGTCGAGACAGGCGAGCAGCGTTTCGTCGATGCCGTAGACGTGTCCCTGGTAGATGATGGGGCAACCATAGTAGCTTTTCAACTTGTTGTTCTTCCAGACAATCTCGGTCGTCCACTTGCCGGCATCGTCGACAGAAACGTGCACGAGCGCCGCGCCCGCGGCCGACGTGATGAGCACCCGATCGTCGCCCACAACGACCGGCTGGGCCGCGTTGATGTCGAACTGGCTCTTCCAGCCCTCGCGCCACAACTCGGCGTGCGCTGTCGCGTCGAAGCCGGCCAGCCCGACTCCGTCAAAGACAATGATCTGCTGCGCGCCGGCCACATTGGCCAGCATGGGCGAAGCGTAGCCGGCCTTGGCTTCGCCGGCTGCCCAGGCACGTTTGCCAGTGGCCAGGTCGTAGGCCACGATCGCCCGGCTTTCGGGTGTGCCCCGCTGATTGCCCGCGTTGACGAGCACCACGTTGCCATGAACCAATGGCGAGCCGGACATGGCCCAATCCAAATTACCCGCGCCATTTTCCTCGAGCACATTCACCTTCCAAACGAGTCGCCCGCTGGCCGCTTCGACGCAGGCCAGCACTCCGGTGGCGCCCAACGAGTAGACCCTGTCTTCGTGAATCGTGGGCGTGGCGCGCGGACCGTCGCCCCCCAGCGTCTCGCTGAACAGGGCGGGGTAATCGAAGATCCACTGCTCTTGGCCGGTGTCGAAGTCGTAGGCCACGATGGCTTCCTTGTCGCGCCGCTGCTCGATCGTGATCGCCAGAGACCCGGCCACGACGAACGCCGCGTAACCCGCGCCTACCGGCTGGCGCCAAACCAGCTTGGGCGGGTGCTCGGTCCAGTCGCGCGAGAGTTTCACGCCGTCCACGATTCCGTCGCGCCGCGGCCCGCGATATTCGAGCACGTCGTGGGCGCTCGCCGCGACTGTTGCCGGCTTGCTCTGTGCGGCCCCGGCGTCTGGCGGCGCGGTCGGCTGATGCTGGGCCCGATGCGCTTCGAGGATGGCGGCGCGATCGGCATTCCAGCGAAAGTCGAACGTGGGCTTCATGTCGCCAGAGAACTCGACGCGCCGCACGGCGACGAGTGGGCCAACCACGACCAGCGCCAAGATCGCCACGACGTTCCGGCGCGTCGACCAGGCCAGTCCCGAAAGAAACAAAAACCAGACCAACACCAGCACGATGGCGATCGCGCCGAATACTCCCGTCAGGGAGACCTTCAAGCCGCGATCGAGCCCTTCGACCTGGGCAATCCACAAGCCGATGATAAGAACTGCGGTCAGCGCAATGTTAGAGAGCGGAAACCAGATTCGCCGCGGCAACCGCGAGCTCGAGGCAACGTCGGCAGCTATCTTTTCGCTTTGAGTCATCTTAGGGCACCGTGATGGATTCAATTGGCGCAAGCGCGATCCAGTATACCGGCCAACGAATATTTTGCGCTGCCCAAGCCCTTGCAAATCGCGCTGCACATCCGCTCGCGGCTTAGACAAGAATCGCGACTCGGTTGGGTCTTATCCGCACATGCTAAGTCGACGCGCGCTGCCGCAGCGCCTCGTAAAACAGCACGGCTGCCGTGGCCGAGACGTTGAGACTATCGGCCGTGCCGAGCATCGGCAGCTTGATGGGGATGACGTCGGCTGCTTGCCACTCGGCCGACAGGCCGCTGGCCTCGCTACCCAGCACGATCGCGGTGTTGCCGCGATAGTCGGCGTCGGTGTAATTGCGAGTCGAGTCGAGTCGAGCCGCAAAAATCTTGCAGCCGCGCTGTTGCAGCCAACGAATCGTGTCGGGCGTCGTCGCCTCGCAAACTGGTTTGGTAAAGATCGTGCCCAAGCTGGCCCGAATGCAATTTGGGTTGTAAAGATCGGTGTGCGGGCCGGCGACCACCACTGCGGAAATTCCGGCCGCATCGGCGCTACGAATCACGGCGCCAACGTTGCCCGGCTTCTCCAAGCCCTCGAGCACCGCGATCAACGCTTGATCCGACAGCACGAGCTGGTCGATCGTGTACCGCGGCGTTTCGGCAATCGCCAACACCCCTTCGCGCCGATTGCCAAACGCGAGTTTCTCGAATACCTCGGGTGTGACATGCCAAATCGTTGCGTTGAGATGATCTGACTGCTCGAAAACCCGTTGGGCTTCGCTGCTGGCGCAAAGCGGTTCGCAGATGAAGATCTCCAAGAAGTTCACTCCACCCTGAATCGCTTGCAGCATCTCGCGAGCGCCGTCAATAAAAAATCGGCCCTGCTTGGCGCGTTGCCGATGGTCGCGCAATTTGATCGCATCCTTGACGAGTTGGTTGCTCAGGCTTGTAATTGTCTTTATCGTCATGCTTCGCGACCCAACTCGTTCGCCACCTGGTCAATTGCCTGACTGGCTTTCGCATCGACGGCTGCACTCCATCGCAACGCCGCGCCGCAGTGCAGCCGCTTGCCCGCCGCGGAAACGAGTCCCATCGGTACTGCCGCGATCCGACCCTCGTTTTGCAACTCAGGCGCGTGGGCAATCGTGTATTTCAACAACCCCGAAGGCTTGGTCCACTCGCCAGTATGGCACGTCAGCAGCAAGAACTGGCGGCTGTTGGCCGTTAGCTCGACGCATAGCTGCAAAAGCTCCTCCAAATGCTCATCGAGCTTCCAGGCTTGTCCTCGCGGGCCGTGGCCGTAGCTGGGCGGATCCAAAATGACCGCGTCGTACGCATTGCCTCGTTTCAACTCTCGGCGCGCGAACTTTGTCGCGTCTTCGGTAATCCAACGAATCGGCGCGTCGGACAGGCCCGAAGCGGCGGCGTTGCGCCGCGCCCAGGCAACCGTGTTGGCAGCGGCGTCGACATGCACCACTTCGGCGCCAGCCGCGGCGGCGGCCAGGGTGCTCGCGCCGGTGTACGCAAACAGATTCAAGACCTTCAGCGGCCGGCCCGCCGCGCGCACTTGCTCGCCAATCCAATCCCAATTATCCGCCTGCTCCGGAAACAGGCCCAAATGGCCAAACTCCGTGAACTTCAATTCCAGTGTCAAAGGTCCCGTCCGCAGCAACCACGGCACCGGCACTTCTCGCTCGATCGACCAGCGGGCCTGCTCGCCCTCGCGCTGGTAATGGGCATCGGCATGCGGCCACATCGCGCGCTTTTCTCGCAGAACGTCGGCTGCCGCGGGCGCGGGCCGGTCGAGCACATAGCCGGCGAAACGCTCTAGCTTGCGGCCGGAGCCGAAATCGAGCAGTTGGTACTCATCGCCAAACATAAGAGTCGCGAGCCCGTTTACCGGCCGCCTCGCTCGCGCTTCGCGGCTGTCTTGCGTTGGGGGCGATACCCACCGGCCGGTTTGGAGCGAATGTGGTCGCCCGAGGTCTGCTCGCGCACGCTCTCGTTGGCCCGCTTGCGCCGTTTGTCGAGTGCCTGCTTCGGCGGCCGATCGGGTATCAAACAATCGCAGCCGCTGCCGATCAAATCTTGGCGTCCGGCCTGTTCCAACGCCCGGCGCACCTCGAAATAGTTTTCCGGATGGAAGAACTGCATCAGGGCCCGTTGCAACTTGCGATCTCGCAGATGCTTGGCGATGTACACCGGCTTTTTCGTGAACGGATCCAAGCCGGTGTGATACATGCAGGCCGCGATGTCGAACGGGCTCGGAATGAAATCCTGCACCTGGTCGGGCTGGTAATGATTGCGCTTGAGGAACAGCGCCAGGTCGATCATCGAGTCGAGCGTGCTGCCGGGATGACTGGCGATGAAATAGGGGACCAGAAATTGCTTCTTGCCGGCCGCCTTCGAAGCTTTCTTGAACTCGACGTCGAATTTCTGAAAATCCTCGACCCCCGGCTTCTTCATCAGCCCCAAAACACTTGGGTCGGTATGCTCGGGCGCGATTTTCAAATGCCCGCCCACGTGGTGCGTGGCCAACTCGCGCATATACTCGGGACTGCGCCGCGCCAGGTCCATGCGAATGCCCGAGGCGACGAAGACCTTCTTGACGCCCGGCTCTTCGCGCGCCGCCTGCATCAACTGCACGAGCGGACCATGATCGGTTCCCAACAGCTTGCAGATCGTCGGGTGAACGCAACTCAGCCGGCGGCATTTGGCTTCCACCTCGGGCCGCGAGCAGCGCATTTGATACATATTGGCGGTCGGCCCGCCGATGTCGCTCACAGTTCCCTTGAAGTCGGGGTCGGCAGCCATCTGGCGAATTTCGCCCAGGATCGATTCCTGGCTGCGGCTCTGAATGATCCGCCCCTCGTGGGCCGTGATCGAACAGAACGTGCAACCGCCGAAGCAGCCTCGCATGATCTGCACCGAATCTTTCACCACCTCGAACGCCGGAATCTGCTGCTTGCCATAGCTCGGATGCGGCTTGCGCGTGAACGGCAGGCCATACACGCGATCCATCTCGGCCTCCGAAAGCGGAACCGCCGGAGGGTTGGCCACCACGCACTCGCGATCGTGATATTGCACCAGCGTCCGGGCGTTGTACGGATTGGTTTCGTTGTGCGAGATCTTGGTCATCTCGGCAAACGCCCAGCGATCGGTCGAGACCTGCTCATAGTTGGGCAGCGTGATCGTGTTTTCCGTCGGCGGCGATTCCCTGGCACCCAAGCGATACGCAGTGCCGCACATGTCGCGCAAATCGCGCACCGTCTGGCCGGCTTGCATGCGATGGGCGATCTCAATGATGCCCCGCTCGCCCATGCCATAGACCAACAAGTCCGCCTTGCAATCCAACAAGATCGGGCGGCGCACCTTGTCGCTCCAATAGTCGTAGTGTGCCAAGCGGCGCAAGCTGGCCTCGACGCCGCCGGCGATCACGCTCACGCCGCGATACGCCTCGCGGGCTCGTTGACAGTACGCCAGCGTGGCCCGATCCGGCCGCCGGCCAATCTGCCCGCCCGGACTGTAGGCATCATCGTTGCGAACTTTGCGGTTGGCGGTGTAGTGGTTGATCATCGAGTCCATATTGCCCGCACTGATCGCGAAGAACAGTCGCGGGCGGCCGAACGTGCGCCACGCCTCGCAGTTCTTCCAGTCGGGCTGACTCAAAATGGCGACCCGAAAGCCTTCGCTCTCGAGCAGTCGGCCCAGCAGCGCCATCGCAAAGCTCGGATGATCTACATACGCGTCGCCAGTGACGAACACGACGTCCACTTCATCCCACCCGCGTTTGATCATTTCCGCCCGCGTCATCGGCAAAGGCGGAGTCGGCTTCGGCCGCACCGTCGGCCCCGGCTTCAAAGCCAGCGCAGCCCGATCAACCACCGGCAGGCTGGAGCCAAGCATGGGAAGTGACGTCGACATGGCGCAGGATCAGAGAGGGCGAAGAGAAACAGCGAACACGCGGGCAAAGACCCAGTATTGTATCACCCGCTGGCCTCGCGGGGCTACGGGCCGGTTGGGCGGGAATGCGTTGAGTTTGCTCGGTTGTCAGGAAAAAGCGGTTAGGGTCGCCAGCGATAGAAAACCGCAAATCCTACGATAGCCGCAAGGCCGTGCAAAGCACCGAAAGTCAGCCATTCATTCCTCTCTGAGGACGATATGCTGGGTTGAAATAGAAATTGCAGGGACGCCACAGCGATCAGGGCCGACGTAGCCAAGATACCCACGATGGCGCCACTCTTTGCTCGGCCAAATAAGGCGCCGACTGCAATAAATGGCGATGCAATAACTGTGTAAAAGGTCGCATACCGCAGGACATCTCTGAGCAGTGCGGGGCCACGAAATTCCCCTGACGGCGGAAGGCTTCGACCGGCAACGAATGCGCCACAGCCAACAGCCATCCAAAACGTCGCCAAAAAGATCGCTCGCAACGTGATTTTAAATCGCGGTAGTTTCATGACCGTTGGGTCTCGTAGAGGGAAACTTCTCTGCCCGCTATTTGGTTGCGGGTGCCGCCGCTCGGTAACGGCCTCGTTTGAAATCAGAATTCAGGTGATCACAAAGGGTCGCAAATAAATGGCGACCGCAATTGCCACCGCCTCGATCGTGATGAAGGCGAAATAGAACCGCAGGCTGACACGCCTGCGGGCAATCGCATAGGTTAGAAACACCAGCGGTACCCAGAGAAACGAAACGTATCCGAATAGGAGCGCGTGAATGAACAGGATTTCAGTCAACGGTCGAGATTGGAATACGACGGCTACCATGCACGCATCGTAACCGGCCGGGATTGAAGGTGCGAGGTTGCGATCGGTAGAAGGCGCCGGGTGGCCCAGACGACGCCCCGTCGTCTGGGTTGCGAAGCAACAAGAGGCCGCCAATCGCAAGGACTCACACCGCTCAAGGGGTTCGCCTCATGTCCCTGCGGGACCCAGACAACTCGAGACGAGTTGTCTGGGCCACCCCCCCAAAAACGATTCTCGAAAAAGCGTGCTATTATTCCCGTTCCCTCGGCTGAATCGGCCCCGCGTCATCGTCCGGCTGCGGGCCGAGACCAGACTCATCCTCGCGCAGTTGAGCCGTCACGAAACTGGCGAGATACGCACCGGCACACGCGCCCACGATGGTCAGAAACAACGTCGCGGCACCTTCGGCGGCGGAAGCATCGGCTCCCAGCATGGTCAGGAGCTTCGCCAGTAGCACTCCCAGCGTGGCGATCGCGATCATCGCGCCCACGATGGCGCCGATTGCCAACACAATGACTGAACCCACGCTGATGCGCATCGGGAAACTCACTTTGAGATCGCGGTTAAGGAACTGCCAAAAAATAACTTTGACATTTTGATTTCCCTCACCCTGCCCTCTCCCAGAGGGAGAGGTGTTTGCGGGCGAAGT
>JAYVCO010000662.1:0-13187 GCA_043749935.1 Planctomycetia bacterium | reverse complement strand
GCTCGATCTGCCGTTCTAGCCAATTGCCAGCAGAACCACGAGCTTTCGATTGTCGCGAGTTTGGACAGCCAGAATGAAACGACCTATTGATTAGCGACGTTCGACGGGTGCCCATTTTCTCAGGGCAGGACCCGTATACCGGGCTCGCGGACGGATCAGGCGGTTATTGTCGAGTTGCTCGATCACGTGCGCGCTCCAGCCCGTCACTCGGCTGACAACGAACAGCGGCGTGTAAAGATCGACATCCAGGCCCATGTAGTAGTAGAGCCGGGCGCTGGGCCAATCCAGATTTGGTGGCAAACTCTTTTCCTTAACGACAATGGTTTCGATCGTATCCGCCATGGCTTCCATGTCTTGATGGCCGGTCTCGACCGCCAGCTCGCGGCACAACGTGCGCAAATACGCGGCCCGCGGGTCGCCCGTTTTGTAGACCCGATGGCCAAAGCCCATGATCCGCCGCTTTTGCGCAAGGGCCGCGTGAATCCAGGCTTCAGCTTTCTCGGCGGTGCCCACTTCCTTGAGCACTTCCATCACGGCCTCGTTGGCTCCACCGTGCAGCGGCCCCTTGAGCGCGCCGATGGCCGCGGTGATTGCCGAGTGCATGTCGGATAGCGTCGAGCTCACGACCCGGGCAGCGAACGTCGAGGCGTTGTATTCGTGTTCCGCATACAAAATCAACGAGACGTCCATCGCCTTGCTCAACCGCTCCGTCGGCTTCTTTTCGAACAGCATCCACAGAATATTTCCCGCAAGAGACAATTCTGGGTCGTAGCCCGCCGGCTTTTTCCCTTGCGCTAGGCGGTAGCGAGCCGCCATCACGACCGGCAACTGAGCCAACAAATGTTCGGCCTTGCGCAAGTTCGCGGCGTGGCTGCCATCGGGCGTGTCGGGATCCCAATGGGCCAGGGCGCTGGCGCCCGTGCGCATCACGTCCATCATCGGCACGCCTTTGGGGATCTTCGCCAGAAATTCGACCATGGCTTGTGGAATCATTGCGCTCGCGCCCAGCCGCTGGCTAAAGGCGGCGAGCTGCGAGGCATTCGGCAGTTCGCCGTGCAGGAGCAAATACGCGACTTCCTCGAACGTGGAGTGTTCGGCCAGATCTTCGATTGAGTATCCGCGATATTGCAAACCGCCGTCGACCGTACTGATCGCGGTCTCGCCCGCAATCACGCCTTCCAGACCCGGACTATAAATCGGTTCGGCCATGGGGACCTTTCTGAGAATGTCAATGCGTTTGGCGGGAATGAGAGGGTGGGTGCAAAACGTTGTTATGGCGCGGCGGCCTTGGCCTATTCCGCAACGATCTTGAACAGTCGCAGCCGTTCGTCGGGAATCGCCTGCCAATCTTCGGCATTGTACGATTTCTTGGTGCCACCGGCGACCAACAGGTGGCTGCCATCGGGCGAGAACAGCGCCTTGGTGACAAAGCCTTCGCCTACGACTCGATCGAGTTCGGCGCCGGTCTCGGCGTCCCACAATCGCAATGTGCGATCGAAGCTCGCCGAGGCAATATACTTTCCGTCGGGTGAACAGGCGACGCCAAAAACGACGTATCCGTGCCCCTTCATTTCCCGAACCAGCTTGCCAGTCGCAATTTCCCAAACGCAGATCGGATTCTCGTCCATGGGGCGGATGTTCAATTGCATGATGTTGCCCGCCATTTCACCGCCGCTGCCGGTGACCGCATGGATTCCATTGGGTGAAAAAGCCAGCGAATAGGGAGTCGCGGTATGTTCGATCTCGCGTACCTGTTCGCCGGTATTGACGTTCCACAAGTGCAGTTTCTTATCGCCGCAGTTGACGCCCACCATTTTGCTATCCATCGACCATTGGAGGCCGGAGATTTTTCCGGCATGGCGCAGACGGGCCAGTTCCTCGCCGGTTGCGACATCGAAAATGACGGTCGAATTGTCGGAGCCGTTGGCAGCCAGCTTCGAGCCGTCGAGGGAAAATTGCACCGCAGTGACTTGCACGCCGTGTACGAACTGGCGCAAGAAGGCGCCGTTCGCCAAATCGATGTATTGCACGCCCTTACCCGGCGCGGCGGCGCAAGCGGCACGGCGGCCGTCGGGCGACATCGATACGACCGCGGCGGAAATCTGAATGTTTCGCACGACCTCGCCGCCAATGTCCCAAATTTGAATCCGATGGTTCAGCAGCCCGCACCCCAACAGTGCCGTCCGCCCATCCGGCGCAAACGACATACTATAAGAAGCTCCACCCTGGTCGTGCTTGCGCACCAATTGAAGCTTGGCGCGTTTGCTTGCGGCAGGCACTGCGGGCACCGCGTCGGTTTTCCGCGAGCTGACGAACACCAATTGAGCGCCATCGGGCGACCAACACGCCTCGCGATTGTCTCCCTCCTGTCCCGCAATGAGTTGGGCTGGTTGCTGGCCGTCGGGTTCGAGCAGATAAATCGACGCCAGTTTGGATTTGTCGTCTTGAATACTTATCGCCAGCGTCTTGCCATCCGGCGACCAGGACACGCAGTCCCCAAGATTCGCCCGCAGCCGCGTCGTTCGTGCCGTATCCGAGGGATCGGCGCTCACGATCATCAATTCGCGCCCGCCGGCGCGGTCCGCAACGAGCGCCAAGCGGTTTCCATCGGGCGACCAATCGAAACCGGTCGTCGCGGTAACCCCCTCGCCAAAGTCGAATACGTTCGTGTCGGTGCCTTCGACCAGATCGAAGATGCGCAGCGGCATGACAATCGCTAGTTTGGCGCCATCGGGCGAGAAACGCGGAGCGCTGCCGCGGGCGAGCCATTCTCGCGATCGAAAGTCGGCATTTTCCACCCAGACGCCCGGCTTCGGCCCGCCAGCCACTTGGTACGCTATCTGTTTATCGTCCGGCGACCAGTTGGGGATCCCGCCGTGGCCCAAATCGTGCAGATTCTTACCGTCCGTGTCGACGATAAGAACGCGGCTGGACGTTCCATCGGAGGCCTGAAAGGCAATTTTCTTGCCATCGTGGGACCAACGCGGGGTGCCAAGCCACTTGAATTCTTCAAGGCTCACCAACTTGTGCGAGCCGTTACCATCGCGCTGCATGACGAAAATTGCCCGCGCCGCCAAGTTGCGTTGGATGATTAAGCGTGCCGAGACCGGTTTGTCTTCCTGGGCAGTGGCCGCCTCGAACCCGTTGAAACTGGCGAGCACCATTGTCGCCAAGACGCACACCCAACGATTTGATTGCAAGAACATGACCGTTTGCTTCCTTTGAATTCGCGGGATGCGATGCAACGTCGCCCGAACAACGGCTGTTTCTAAGCTACGTGGTCGAATCTCCGGAAAAGTAGGCCCGATCGCGATTTTCGTAGTCGTTGTATCCTAGCAAATCGTAAAGCTCCTGACGGGATTGCATCAGGTCCAGGATCTCGGACTGGGTTCCTTCCGCGGCGATGATCGCCAAAGCGGCTTCCACTGCTTTCATCGCCACGCGCATCAGCGTCACTGGATACAGCACCGCGGCATAACCCATCTCAGCCAATTCTTCGAGCGAGAGCAGGGGACTCTTGCCGAACTCGGTCATGTTGGCCACCAGCGGTGCATCGACCGCCTCGGCGAATTGTTCGAATTCGTTGGCATCCGCCAGTGCCTCGGGAAAGATCCAATCAGCGCCGGCGTCGAGATAGCGTTTCGCCCGCTCGATGGCGTCGTCGATGTTTGACACGCCGCGCGCGTCGGTGCGCGCTAACAACACCAGATTTGGATCGACGCGAGCCGCAACTGCCGCGCGCAATTTAGCGCACATATCCTCGGGCTCGACTAGTCCTTTGCCAGACAAGTGACCGCAGCGCTTGGGCAGGACCTGGTCCTCCAATTGAATGGCCGCCGCGCCGGCCGCTTCGAGCTCGACGATGGTGCGCTCCACATTGATCGCGGCGCCAAACCCCGTATCCGCATCGACGATCACGGGCACTTTGACCCGGCGTGTGAGATAAGCAACTTGTTGGGCCAATTCGGTCAATGTAAACAAGCCCACGTCCGGCAGCGCCAAAGTACCGGCGGAAAACGCGCCGCCGGAAAAGTAGATGGCGTCGTAGCCGGCTGTCTCGATCATTCGGCCGACCAGCGCATTGAACGCCCCGGGGACTTGAATCGTCGAATCGGCCACCGCATCGCGGAGCAACTTGCCGGGCGATAATCGCGTCATTTCATATACCTGAGAATGAAAACAAACCGTTTCTTTGGGGAATATAGGGGTCAAGGGAAGCCCTACGCAAGGGGGCGAGGAAGTCGGCGTGCGCACATCGCTAATCTTTGGACTTGCTGTTCTGGGTCTGTCGCGCTGGCCCTGGTTATTGTTTCTGGCTCACGTTAGGCTGAAAGCCGATATGTGCAGCTTGGCTCCGACAGATTCCCGGGCGTTTCGATTTGGCTCCGATCGCTCGTGGGCGATGGTCGAGATCACGTTGATCTTCGCCGTCTTCTTTATTCATGGGGCCTGGCCCGCTCCCGATTCCAACGAGCCGCATTACCTGAGCAAGGCGAAGCACTATTGGGACGCTGGCTGGTGCGCCCACGACTTCTTTTGCAACACGGCAGACGCCCATCAAGTTTTTTACTGGACGTTCGGCTGGCTTTCGTTGTGGTTGCCGTTGGGTGCGCTTGCCTGCTGCGGCCGGCTGTTGACGTGGGGGCTGCTGGCGTACTGTTGGCGGCGTTTGAGCGTGGCGCTGGTTCCGGCTCGATTGTATGCAGTGCTTTCGGCCGCGCTCCTGTTGACGCTGCTCGAACGCTCGGCGATGGCCGGTGAATGGATCATTGGCGGGTTGGAAGCCAAGGGCTTTGCCTACGCACTGGTGTTTTTGGGGCTCGAGGCTTTGACGCGTGGAAACTGGAGCCGCGCAATTCTGCTGTTCGGCGCAGCGTCAGCGTTTCACGTCCTCGTGGGAGGCTGGGCCGTGGTTGCGTTGGCTGTCGTATGGTTGAACAGTGGCAATCGACCGACGCTGTCAGAGCTTTTCGCGCCGCTCGCGGGTGGGTTGTTGTTGGCTTTGCCTGGGCTGGTGCCGGCGCTAGCGTTGACCTGGTACGCTGATCCACGGCTCGTCAACGAAGCAAACCTGATCTATGTGTTTCAGCGGCTTGACCATCATCTTGCGGCCGAATCATTCGCACCCAGGCTGATCGTGCGGCACCTGTTGTTTGTCGTGGCGCTGGCCGTCCTGGTCAGGTTCGTACCCGACGACGAACGATTTCGCAGGTTGCGCAGCTTTGTGGCCGCGGCGGTCGGCATTGCCGCGATCGGCATGATGATCAGTGCTTTGGCTCCGTGGAGTCCGGAGTTGGCTGCCCGACTGCTGCGATATTACTGGTTTCGGATGTCCGACGTGATGGTGCCGATTGGCACGGCCTTAGTTCTTGTGGCGATCTTGTTTCGCCTCGAGCAAACAAAGCTCAAGTGGCGTGCCTGCCTGCTGACCGGCGCGATGCTGGTCGCGGGCGTGCCGCTGGCCCAGACCATCGTCCGGCGACACCGACATCCCTGGCCGCCGGCCGATGTGGGTATAGCGAACCTGGCCGCTTGGCGCGAGGCATGCCAATGGGCAGCGGAGGAAACGCCGCCCGATGCTGTTTTTTTGACGCCTCGCTTGGCCCAAACCTTTCGTTGGTATGCGGGTCGTGCCGAGGTCGTTAGCCGCAAAGATATTCCACAAGACACTGCGGGCATCATCGAGTGGTGGCGGCGGATGCTCGCGATTCATTGTATCGACCCGGGCACGGAAAATGCCCGCTGGCGCGAATCATTGGGCGAACTAGGTGCCGAACGGCTGCGCGAATTGGGGCGCGAATTCGGTGCCGATTATGTGATCACCAGCGCGGAACCGGCTGTGGCCTTGGAACGCGTCGGGCCGCTGAATCCAAGTTTTGCGATTTACCGGTTGTCGGACGGAACCAGCAACTTGCAGCCGCAAGACGGCGGCGCACGGTGGCCTCGGAACTAGCTGACACTATCCGCGACAGTTTCCGCGGGGGCATTGGACTCGTAAGATGGACAGGCTTCTTCGATGCGAGGCTCAGTTTGAACGAACGACTTCCAGACCAACTAGCCGCTCGGCTCCTCGAGCCCTTGCCCGGTTGGGCGGTTCAATCGCGCTACCAGCCTGAGTTGAGTTTTGGCCGCCACTTGGGGCCTGCGCCGTCTGATGCTCGGCCAGCGGCGGTTCTGATCTTGCTCTATCCGCATCGCGGCGGTTGGCACGTTCCGTTTACATTGAGGCCCGCCCACATGCTGGACCATGCGAGCCAGGTGAGTTTTCCTGGCGGCGTCATCGAGTCGGGCGAGAGCAGTCAGCAAGCGGCACTGCGCGAATTCTCCGAGGAGACCGGAGCGCCGGCCGACGCGATCCGGCCGTTGGGCCGGCTGTCGGAATTGTATCTGTTTGCCAGCAATTATCAGATAGTGCCGTGGGTTGGGTCGACCGAGAGTTATCCGACTTGGAACCCTAATCCGGGTGAGGTCGAGCGGCTGTTGGAAATTCCGTTGGCGCATCTTGCGGATTCGGCCAGTACGGGCGCGATCGAACGGCGCCAGCGAGGCCTGACTTTTTCGGCGCCTTGTTTCCAATGGGAAGCCGAGCGAATTTGGGGCGCTACGAGCATGATGTTGGCTGAATTGATCGCCAGCCTGGCCGGCTTGGATCTTTAACCTGGTCCGGCGTCTCAATTCTGTCGAGTTATGCCACTTGCGCCGGCTGTACTACGGCCAGCTCCGAATCTTGCCGGCAGGCGCTGGTGAAAAAAGCAATGTTATCCTGGGGGACATTGCGCGCATAAGAAGGCAGGGCTGGCAGAGTGCCACGCATCACGATCAAACACTTGGACTCACTCGAGGCGCTGCGCGAAGCTGCGCCGACTTGGGACGCCCTTTGGCAACGGAGCGAAACCCATTTGCCAACGGCCCGCGCCGAATTGCTCGCGCTCTGGTGCGAGTCGTTTGCGCCTGATCAACCCTTTCGGGCATGGCTGGTCGAACAAGATGGCCGGCTGGTGGCCGCGCTTCCGCTGCTGGAAACTAACTGGCTGGCACAAAGAATCGGATCGCTACCTGGCAACCACTGGTCGAGTGCCGGCGATTTCTTGCTAGATCCCTTGTCTGACGTCGAGACTGTGTGCGATTCGCTCGTCGCAGCACTTCATGAACAAGCCTGGCCGCTGCTGCGGTTCGAGGGGCTGGCAGCTGATGCGGATCATTGGCAGTCGTTTTGCGATGCCGTCGAGCGGCAACGACTGACGTTCGTCCGGCGTCATCGCTTTGCGATTGATCTGGTGCGAATCGAAGGCGAGTGGGAAGAATACTTTGCGTCACGTTCGCGCAACCACCGCCGCCACATTCGCAAATCTCGCCAGCGTGCCGAACGCGAAGGGAAAATCGCCCTGACATTGTTTGACGATCTGGCACCCGATGCCGTCGAGCCGCTGCTGCGGGCCTGCTTTGAAATTGAAAATGGTGGCTGGAAAGGCGCGACGCGAAGTGCCGTTTTGAGCGTGCCCGGTGTCTGGGAGTTCTACCTGGCTCAAGCGCGGCAGTTGGCAGCTTGGGGCCAATTGCGGATCATCCTATTTTGGCACTCGGGCCGGCCGATCGCGTACGAGTATGGATGGCTCAGCAAGGGCGCGTACTTTTCGCTCAAGGTTGGTTATGACGAGGCCTTCCGCCATCTAGCGCCGGGTCAACTGCTGCGGGCTCAATTGATCGAGCGGTTTTTCTCGGAAAAACTCGTCGAGGTGGTTGATTTCTTCGGCCCGGCGAGTGACGCAACTTCGAAATGGGCAACGGATCAGTATTGCGTCGATCGTCTCGTCATCGCCAACCGAGGCTTACTCGGCCGCTGCCTCGTCATGGCCTACCGGCACGTCTGGCCGCTAGTGCATAGAATAGTAGGCACTACCGGAGCCCGCGCAAAATCGGCCCGAGCACCCCAAAATCCGGGTGTGCCTGACAGCCAGGAAGCGGTAGCGGCGTTTCCGGCCGATGCCTAAACTGGGCGGTTTCCACGAGCACGCCGCGATCGGTCCGTAGGCCCAAACTCATGCCTCACATTTCCAAGCCCAAGGCCGTCGTGTTTGATCTCGATGGCTTGATGTTCAACACCGAGGAGCTCTATCAGGAAGTCGGGGGCGAGATTCTGCGCCGACGCAACAAGCTGTTCGATGCTGACCTTTTGGACGCGATGATGGGCCGCCCGGGCAGTGTCGCGCTGCAAATCATGATTGACTGGCACCGGCTCGACAGCACGGTTGCTGAGTTAGCGGCCGAGACCGACGAGGTTTTTGAAGCGATCCTTGACGAGCGACTGGCCGTCATGCCGGGGCTGATGCAACTGTTGGAAAAGCTGGAACGTGCCGCGATACCCAAGGCGATCGCGACCAGCAGTGGTCCCGATTTCGTCCGCACCGTGCTTGCGAAGTTCGAGCTGGCACCGCGATTTCAGTTCATTCTGACTTGCGACGATATCACCCAAGGCAAGCCGCACCCGGAAATCTATCAGTTGGCCGCGCAGCGTTTTTGCCTGCGGCCAGCGGAATTGCTCGTCTTGGAGGATAGCCAAAACGGCTGTCGCGCCGCGGTTGCCGCCGGCACAATCGCCGTGGCGGTTCCGGGCGGTCACAGCCGGCGACACGATTTCAGCGGAGCAGCTCTGATTGCCGATAGTCTCGCGGATCCTCGACTAGGCGCGCTGTTGCAAGTCGATCGAGATCCATGAGCAGAACCGGCGGCGCAAGTCGTTAAGCCGCGATTTCGCGTGCGCTGCCGATTCTTCCCAACCATCGGCAGCGGTTGCGCCAGCCCTGCTGGGCCTGCTCGGCAAACCGGTTGAGCCCCTCGCGCAACATCGGCGTCGCCATTTCGAGCACGCGTCGGGCTCGTTTGCTGTTAAGCGAGGTCTCGCCATCTGTCGAGGTCGACGTGGCCGTGGAGGATTCGTTAGGTGCGTGCAGCCCAAAGGCTGTTGCCAATTGCGAGACAAACCGGAACGGACTGGTTCGCTCGGCTCCTGACAGATGGTGCAAACCTTCGATTCGCTTTTCATACGCTCGCACCAACAACTCGGCCAGGTCGGTGGCCAAAATCGGTGTGGCGTGCCGACGCCCGTCTGCTTCGACCGGTCTGCCCGAGACGAGAGACTCGTAGGCCCGCTGCGCAAAGTCGGCGTGGTCGGGTACTGGGCTCCAGCCATACGCGTGCGTCCGAATCACGAGCGCGCTTGTGTGCTCGAGCGCTCGTTCCATAGCGCGCACCTGCGCGGCACGGGGCGATGGATTGTGGGCCGGCGACATTTCCTCGTGGAACATCCGTGGTCCAGAAAACACCACGTCGCTGGATATCACGGTCAGTCGAGCCGAAAGCTCGTCGGCCAGTTTCGCCCACTGAGCGACCATTCTTGGTTCTTGCTCGGGTAGCTGCTCGCTGCCAGTTGCGTCCCAACTGGAAGAAGAGAGGGGCCCGCAATGGATGATCCATTGGGGTCGCCAATCCTGCCCTAACTCGTCGAGGAGCAAGCGGTTGCCTGGGTCGGCATGGCTGGTGGCGAATTCGCCGCACTCGATGGCATCCTGGCTGTATAGCCCGAGTACCTCGAAGCGCTCGACGAGCGCCAGCGCCAAGTTGCTGCCTAAGGGATGGTCGATGCCAGTGACAAGCAATCGCTCCACTTTTGGCCTCCTTGCCTGAGTGAACAATGCCTGGATGAGCTCTAGGATAATCCGCTCCCGACCGGCGGCGCGCGTGAATGCACGCCATCGATCGGGGCCGGAATTGTAACGGCCGGCCAATCGTGAACCAAGACAAGTTCCCAGAAGCAAGTTCCCAGAAGCACGCGCTGCTGCCACGATGTCGGGGTTGCTGGCAGCTTGGGGGTGTTGACCAAGTCCTTGCTTGCCTCGCCGAGTGTTTTGTCTTGACGCTTGTCGCCGCTTATTGCTAGACTCCCGCCGATTTGGACGCTGGCGGTTTGAACTCTCTGGGCTCCCGGGCGAAGGATCAAAGGCTTTTGCATGCTCAACACGTTGGGGATCGTCCAGGTTCGTTCCGAACCGGGAACTGCGACTCTGAAAGTCGGCCGCAAACTTGGTGGCAAGTCGCTGCTAGAGCTAGTCGTGCGGCGGGTGACCGATTGTCAGCGGCTCGATGGCGTGATCGTCGTGGGCGACGGTGAACACAACGAGCAGATTCGCCATCTGGTGCCGCCAGACGTGCCGGTTTTTCTCGGTTCGCAAGGAGACGCCTTGTCCCGCTTTGCCGGCGCTCTCGATAAGTTCAAAGCCAGGTCGGCCGTTCGCGTCAGCGCGGACAATCCGTTTGTCGACCCGGTGTTGATCGATCGGCTGGTGAGCACGGCCGACGCGCATCCGGCTTGCGACTACATCAGCTACTGCTGTGCCGACGGGCGGCCGGCGATTTTGACGCAATTGGGCGTGTTGGCCGAATGGTGCTCGGCTACCTCGGTGCGCCGCGCCGATCGCGAGGCCAGGCGGCCCTCCGATCGCCAGCACGTTACCGGATACTTGTTCGCGCACCCTGAACAGTTCAATATCCGCCTGATCCCGCTTCCGCCCGAGTTGGATCGCGAGGATTTGCGGCTCAAAATCGATTTCGAGGAAGATTGGGAGCATGCCCAAGTGATCTACGAGGCCCTGGGCCCGGAGGAATGGGATTGGCAACGGATTGCCGATCTGCTGGATCATCAGCCCGCATTGCGCAGGCGCATGGCGGTGCTGAATCGCGCTACGGCGCGAGTTTAGCAGTCTGTTGATTGATTCAATGGGCTGCGATATTGCAGGGATGCGATGACAAAATAGCGACGTAAGTCGTTATTTTGCGAGCCGTGCGGAGCTTAGCTCCGCATTTGGCGAGGTTGAAAAATGCCACGATGGCATTTTTCAATTGAATTTTAGTCGCTAGCAGGACAGTGGAAAGGATTCTACGTCCATGGGAGTCACACGGTCCAGCGCTGGGTCTTACGATGAGACCTGTCTGGCGGAAGATCCGCGCCGCGAGCTCGGCGCATCTCTGGCCAACGAAGTCGTGGCCGGTCTCGTCATCGACGTGCCGGACGTACTCTACGATGCCACGCTTTGGCGGCGGTGGCTGGTACGCCTCGTGACGCAGCTCAATCCCGCCATCCATTACACGAGCTTCTTTCAGGCTTGGGACCGCCAGTATCTCGTGGACGTACATTGCGGTCGACGAGAATTTGCCGAGGCGTTCCAGTCGTTCCTGCTGGCGGCCGGCCTGTCTTGGGCGCAAATCGATGAGATCGAGGCGGCCAGCCGGTTAAGGCGGCACAATTTCGAGCAGAACGTTCGCCCGCTGCCGGGTGTCGTGAAGACCATGGCCCGGCTCGAAGCGCTCGGCCTGCCGATCGTGGCTTGGGCCGATGCAGCCTACTCGGGTGCCAGGCTCGCCGAATGCCTTGAGCGGCTCGGACTTTCCAATCAGTTTATCGGAGTCCTGACGTCGTTCGATTTAGAGCTGGCGCAGCCCTCGACCGGGTGCTACCTGGCGGCGCTCGAATCGCTTGATTTGCCCGCGTGCCAAACCGTCTATGTCGGACACGATGCCGGCCATCTGGCCGCCGCTGCCGCACTGGGAATGCCGACCATCGCCTTCAATGCTCAGCCGGGCGCGAAGGCGGACTTTTGCCTGACGCGATTTGAGGATCTGTTGCCGCTCGTGGAGTCCCGCTTGCCCGTTGCCAAACCGGCGAACGAGCAACCGCTAGCTAGCTCTTCGCCATGGAACCGTATGTCCTTGGTTTCCCCAGGAGGTTGCCGATGATTGCCCCCATCCGCCCTACTCGGTCCGACTCGGAAGCTCCCGCCCAGGGTGTCGTCAGCGCCCGCCGGGCCTTGGCGGCCGTGTTCTTCAGTCGAACACCTCATCAGGACCAACCGAGACCGCGCGTCTCCAATTTGCTGGCCTGGGCCTTCGTCACCGCGGCCATCGCGGTCACGACCTCGTATCTGGCCAGGACCGCCTGGTGGAAAATCCGCAACTATTGAACAACTCAGCGCGCCCGCCTCTTGAGCCCGCGCGGAACGTCGAGTTTTCCCCAAGCCAGAATTGAAACGACGTAGGATAGAAAGTTGCCGTCATTGGGGCCGATTCTCGACGTCCTCCATTCGCTCGCGGCACTGGCCATCATCGGCCTGGCAGCGTTCGGCATGGGTCGGCCCGCGCTGCGGCAGCTTCGACCCGCGGAAGACGACCGGTTGGCTGTGGCCGTCTGGAGCCTGGGGCTAGGGCTGCTGATCGCCGGGTTTCTGTTTCTGCTGCTCGGCTTTGCTGGTTGGCTCTATCCCGAAGCCGTGGCGACGATTTCGCTGTTTGGCGTGCTTTGGGCCTGCGTCGAATTGGTTTGCGTCTATTTGGGCTGGATCAATGGGCGGACTTTGGATCTCGACCACCCCTGCGCCCCACCGCCGCGGATTGCCGATCTTCCGTGGCCGATCAGAATCGCGGGCGCCATGGCGGGCCTGGTGCTCTTGGCTTCGCTCGTGGCCGCTCTCGCCCCACCGACATCCGCCGAGGCCCTTTCCCACTCGCTGGCCTTGCCGAAAAACGTGCTCCTGCACCATGCTGTCGGCGGGAATCAGTCGGCAAGCATCGTCACCAGTGGCGGCCCGCGGATCAACCTGGTTCAAATGTGGTTCCTGTGGGCGCTGGCCCTCGATGGTCCGGTGGCGGCCAACCTGGTGCATTGGGGACTGGGCCTGCTCGTGGCGTTGGCCGCGGTGCTCTTGGCCCGGCCGCTGTTTGGCGGCGGACCCGCGGTATTGGCCGGCTGCCTGGTGCTGCTTTGCCCGGGCGTTCACCTGCAAATGAGCGTTCCGTTGGAAGACTTGGGCTTTGCCTTGTTGACGACGTTGGCTCTGACCGCCGTTGGCCAATTGCCTGGCCGGCTCGAAACCGGCGCCTGGCCGCTGCACGGCCGGTTGGCGCTTGGGGGGTTGGCGCTGGGCGGAGCGGTGGCGGCCAAACCGGCCGGCCTGCTGTTCGCCGTGGCGATCGCCATCGCCTGGATCTTCGGCTGCTGGTCTGGGCGCGAAGCCGCTCGGAGTTTATGGAAAGCTGGCTGCCGCCTGGCCCTGGTGACCGCACTCGTGGCGGGTCCTTGGATCGTGCCGTTCGGGTTTTTGCCAGAAACCCTCGAGCACCAGTCGATCGTTTCGGCC
>JAYVCO010000661.1:0-2014 GCA_043749935.1 Planctomycetia bacterium | reverse complement strand
CGCTCTGCAATCTGGCCGACTTGCTGCACGATCAAAAAAAGACCGACGAAGCGCTGCCCCTGCTGGAATCAGCCGTAAAAATTATCGAAACGCCTCGTGCCGGCACCACCGGTGGCGAGACCGAGCGGGCGGAGTTCTTCGCTCAGTTTGCGCTGGCGTTCGATCTACTGGTCGATTGGAATCTGGAAGCCGGCAAGCTCGACGCGGCGCTGGCTTTTGCCGAACGCGGACGCAGTCGCACGCTACTGGATCAACTCAGCCTGGCCGGCGTCGATCTGCGCGATTCACTCACCGACGACAGCGGCAAGAAACTGCTGGCCCGCGAGACGGATCTGCGAACAAAAATCGGCACGCTGCGGTCGCGAGCGCTCAACGCGCCCGGCGGCAGCGATTCCGCGGCGCTCAAAACGCTTGCTAAACAACTGACTGCGGCCCAAGCCGATTATGCACAAGTCTGGAGCGATATTCGCGATGCCAGCCCGCTGTATCGGCAACAATTGGCGCGCGGGGCGCAGCTCGGCACGCTGGCCGAAGTTCGTCAGCAACTCAGCCAGTCGAAAGAGTTGATGCTGTTTTACTTCCTCGGCGCCACGCGTAGTCAGTTGATGGTCATCGCGCCGGGTGACGAGCAGCCGAAGATCTTTCCACTGACGATTTCCGAACCGCTGGCCTTGGCCATGTCGGTCAAGGCTGGTCCGCTCACGCGTCCGGCGGCCGTGCAGTTGGTGAACAACTATTTGGCCGACATGCGCGATCGCGCCGGCGGCCGAGGCTTGGGCGGCGTCGTCAAGTCGGTGAAGGGCGTTGAGGCCGCCGAACAAGGCACGCTGCTGGCCGAAACGCTATTGCCGGCAGCGGTTCGCAAGCTGGTTGCCGATCGTGGACCGCGCGGGGTTGTTATCGTGCCAGACGGCGCGCTGCATCAATTGCCATTCGAGGCGCTGCTGATCAGCACGCAGCCCACGCCGCGATACGTTTTGGAAGTCTTCCCGCCGATCGCTTACGCACCTTCGGCCACGATCTGGATGAACCTCGCCGGGCGACCGTCCGCGGATCGCAAAACGCCGCCGACGTTGCTAACCGTCGGCAATCCACACTATCTGGAACCGACCGACGCGCCCAATCATCCGCCGACGACCATGCTGGCAGCCACTCGCGATGCTTATCTGGGCCTCGGTGGCCGGTTGCCTCCGCTGCCTGGCACGGCGCAAGAGAGCGGCCAAGTGTCGCTGGCGTTCGGTAAGCAACAGATCACGCAGCTTCTGGCCGACGATGCAACCGAGAAAAAAGTCCGCGGCGCGATCGCCGACAAGCGTTTCATTCACATCGCCGCACATGGCCTGGTCGATCAGCGACTAGATAACCTGTTCGGCGCGATCGCCCTGACGCCCAGCAAAGACGCCGCCGCATCGTCTGACGACGATGGCTTCCTTTCTTTGCACGAAATTCACGGCCTGCATCTAACCGGCTGCGAACTGGCCGTGCTTAGCGCTTGCCAGACCAACGTTGGGCCGGAGCGACCGCTGGAAGCTGGCAGCACGCTGGCCCAAGCGTTTCTGTCGGCCGGTTCCAAACGCGTGGTTTGCAGCCACTGGAACGTCGACGATCTTTCGACCGCCGAAACGATGGGCAGCCTGTTCCACAACGTGGCCGCCGGTCTCGATCGCGCCGATCCGCTCGACTACGCCACAGCCCTGGCCGACGCCAAGAAGAAAATCCGCGCCAATCCCAAGTGGGCATCTCCCTACTACTGGGCGCCATTCGTGCTGGTTGGCCCGTCGCGATAGAACGCCATTGTGAATTTGCTGTCGCCCTGCCGGCGAACTTTCTTGTCCGCATCCGGCCGCCGCTTGCGTTTCTTCCTGAGCGGAACGAAACTGAACCGCCGCGAACGGTGTTACCGGCGATTTTCGGCGAGGATCGAGTCATGGCATGGCAAATTCGGCGAATGATTCAAACGTTGGCGCTGCTTGGACTATTGCTCCCGGCAACCTTCGCCATTGCGCAAAGCGAG
>JAYVCO010000660.1:0-3342 GCA_043749935.1 Planctomycetia bacterium | reverse complement strand
GTGCAGCAATACATTGTTGGCCACTTGCCAGCCTTGCCCGCGTTGGCCCACGATCTGATCGGCGGGCAAGCGCACATCGGTAAAGAAGACCTCATTGAAATCAGAGTCTCCGGTCATCGTCTTGAGCGGCCGCACCTGAATGCCCGGCGTTGCCATGGAAAACAACAGGAAACTAAGGCCTTGATGTTTGGGGGCGGCCGGCTCGGAACGGACCAGGCAAAACATCCAGTCGGCCTGATCCGCGGTGCTGGTCCAAATCTTCTGGCCATTGACCACCCACTCGTTGCCATCCAAAACTGCCGACGTGCTCACGCTGGCCAAATCGCTGCCGGCGTTCGGTTCCGAGTAGCCTTCGCACCAGATGATCTCGGTACGGAGTGTGGGCGGGATGAATCGAAGCTTCTGCTGCTCGGTTGCCATTTCCAAAAGAGCGGGCACGAGGTAGGCAATTCCCTGTCCGCCAAAACCGGGCGAGACTTGTGCCCGCGCAAATTCCTCGGCGATGATGTGCGACTTGAGAATGTCGGGTTCCTCGCCGTAACCGCCGTATTTTTTGGGAACCGCTCGAGCCAGGTAGCCGTTATCGATGAGCAGCTCTTGCCATACCCGCGTCTTCTCGCGATCGAGCAAAACCCGCTTCGGCGCCAAGTCCGCATGCGTTTCTATGAATCGCCGTGTTTGTTGACGAAAGGCCTCATATTGGGGGCCGTAAGAGAGGTCCATAACCGCTTCCAGACCGTGGCAATGACTCGCGTTTCACGTCGGCTTGTTGTAACTCATCGCCGACCACCTTGGCAACGAAATCGTCGATTCGAAGTCTTTTTGCGGCCGAGTCGCAAAGCCGTTTGACTGCATTAGTTGCAGGGCAGGCATCAACAAGCGGCCAATAACAGCCCGAATCAAGCGCGCCAAATGATCATGTTGGTGTTAGCTTTGCCGAGCATGCCATCGAACAGATCAATCGTCCTTGATACGCGAATCGGCGTCCCTGGACTTCGTAGATCGAAATACTTCCCCCAAAGCTCCACCAGATTGCATCGGGCTATTGCTTGCAGAGCGCCGCGCACGTCGGCTATTCTGCCGGACATTCTAATTCGCCACATTCCGAATTGGTTAGAGCAGGCTTTTTGTGCTAACTGGGCGGCACCCAAGGAACTCATCTCATGAAGAACTTCAGTTTTCGCAAGAAGCCGCTGAGCGGGCGCACTTTATCTCCGCGCAAGAATGCTCGATTGAGTCTTGAACCGCTAGAAACGCGGGCCATGCTGGCGATCAACGCGCTAGGGTACCACTACGACAATCAGAGCACGGGACTCAATAAGAATGAAACTCTGTTGGCGCCTGCCAACGTCAATATCAATACGTTCGGCAAGCTTTTCTCGGCGCCGACCGACGGCCAGGCCTACGCATCGCCGCTCTACATGGCAGGTGTGAACATCAATACACCTACAATCGCCGGCGTACACAATGTGGCGTACATGGCCACCGAGAATGACAGCTTGTATGCCTTCGACGCCGATACGGGCGCGCAATTGTGGAAGGATACCTACCTGACCCCAGGTCCCGGCGTAACCTCAGTGGTTCCCGTTCCGCCGGCGGACCTGAAAGCCCCTGGAAACATCACGCCGGTGGTCGGGATCACCGGGACTCCGGTCATCGATCCTGCGACGAACACGCTGTTTGTGGTCTCGAAAACCAAGGAAGTCGTCGGCGTGAACACGCACTATATCATGCGCCTGCATGCGATCGACGTAACCAACGGCAATGAAAAGTTGGGCGGACCTGTCGTCATCGGCGACACGATTTGCAACAACGCAACCGCCACGACACCAACCTTCACCTACGTCAGTGGACCGGTCATCAACGGCACGGGCGACGGCGGCACGCAAGTTCGGTTCAATGCCTTGCGCGAACTGCAGCGGCCAGCGCTGACGCTGGCCAACGGCAATCTTTACATCGCGTTCGGCTCGAACAACGACATCGTGCCTTACTACGGCTGGGTATTGGGATTCAACGCGCAGAATCTGGCGCTTACCGGGGTCTTCAATACTGCGCCCAACGGCAATTCTCCCAACAGTGGCCAGGACGCCATCTGGCAGAGCGGCGGTGAGGTGGCGGTCGATGCCGCGGGGGCGTTGTATTTCGAGACCGGCAATGGCAGTTTCGATGCGGTTCTCAATGCGGCCGGTTTCCCCAGCAAGGGCGACTATGGCGACTCGTTCGTGAAACTCGTGTTGGACCCCACCACCGACAGCACCCATCTCGGTCAAAACGGTTGGGGGTTCAAAGTGGCTGACTATTTCACGCAATTCAATCAAGCCGCCTTGAGCCAGGCCGATGTGGACGTCGGCTCGGGTGCCCCGATGCTTTTACCAGACTCGGTCGGCAATGCCCAACATCCGCATTTGATGCTGGGCGCCGGCAAAGAGGGAACCATTTTCTTGATCGATCGGGATAACATGGGGCATTTCGATCCCAACACTAACCATGTCGTGCAAGAAGTCGATAAAGTCCTGCTGGGCTCGTTTGATACGCCCGCTTATTTCAACAATACCGTCTATTACGTCGAGAGCGCGAACTCGCTTCCCGCGTCGGGGGGATTGGCCAAGGCCTTCTCGATTTCCAATGCGCACCTTTCCACGGCGCCGACGTCTCAGTCGGCGGCTGCCGACAATTATTTCTTTCCCGGCGCAACGCCGATCGTGACTGCCGACGGAACCAGCAACGGAGTCGTGTGGACCGTCGAGAAAAAATCAGCGCAACTACGAGCCTACGACGCGAACAGCTTTGCCACGCTGTTGTATACGAGCGCACAGGCCGCCAACAGTCGTGATAGCCTGGGCAGCGCCGTAAAGTTCGCAGCGCCAGTGGCCGTCAATGGCCAGGTATTCGTTGGCACGTCCAACGCCTTGGTGGTCTATGGACTGCTGCCCAACAAATTGCCGGCCGCCCCTTCCAACGCGACGACGTCGGGCGTCACGTCGTCCCAGGTCACGATCACTTGGAATGACAACTCGACTATCGAGACTGGATTCAAAGTTTTTCGCCAAACAGCCAATAGCGGTCCCTTCACCCAAGTTGGTGGAAACTTGCCGGCAAATAGCGGCGCCACCGATAGCTTCACCGATACGGGTCTGCAACCTTTGACGCTCTACACATACCATATTCAATCCTTCAATAATCTGGGGGCCGCGGGCTACGCCAGTGTTGCCGTCACAACCGCGGCGGCGGGACCACCGCCCATTGACTTGCAGATTACGAACACCGATGGCCAGACAACCATCGGGGCCGGTTCGCCACTGACCTACACGATTGTGGTCACCAATGCCGGGTCCAGCGGAG
>JAYVCO010000659.1:0-4351 GCA_043749935.1 Planctomycetia bacterium | reverse complement strand
CTCGTTCGCGATCCTCGCGCGATGGTCGTGCTGTTGGCGATGCCGCTCATTTTCATCATGGTCCTGGGGGCGTCCTTGGGCGAAGGATTCGGCCAGAAGCCGGACGACCGGTTGCGAATTTCGATCGTCGACCTGGACGTTGGCTATCAAGATCCGACCGGCAAAGACCCGGCCCCAAAAACTCCCTGGTCCAAGATCGTCCAGCGCGATCTGAATCAAACTGCCGGAATCCGCTTGGAAATCATTCCAACGTTGGAGGAAGCGCAGCAACTGGTCACGAACAGCAAGCGCGCAGCGGTGCTGGTGTTTGGCCCGAAGTTCAGCGAACGCATGACGCGCAGCTCGTTCATGCCCGGCGGAGTCAATCCGCTGTTCCGCGACGGCGTGGATCTCGAACAGCTCGATGCGCATCTACTGCGCGATCCGACGCAATTGACGGCCGGTTCGATCATCGACCAGGTTGGCCAGGTCACGATGCTGCGTGTCGTGCTGCCCTGGATGATCGGCCGGGCGTTCGAACGCATTGGCGACCGGATGGGTCGGATCGTGCAACATGCCCTCACGCAAATGTTCCCCAGCTATAATCTGACCGGCAAGACTTGGTCCGCCTTGACTCGCTCCGAGCCGCGAACCGAAGGGGGGGCCGAGATTTCCGTCTACGAGCCGCTCGAGGGCACCGGGCTGCTGGGCCGCGGCGCACAGCGATATCAAATCCTGGTCCCTTCCTATACGGTCATGTTCGCTTACTTCCTGGTGCTCACCGTCGGCTGGCTGTTCGTGGCCGAACGCCGCCAAGGGACGCTCAAGCGACTGCGTGCCGCGCCGCTCTCGCGCAGCCAGATTCTGCTGGGTAAACTGCTTCCGTGTTTCGTGCTCTCATTGACGCAGGGGCTGTTCCTGCTCGCCGCAGGCAAGCTCGTATTCGCCATGAGTTGGGGACCCGAGCCGTGGTGGCTGTTGCCGGTCGTGTTCAGCACTTCGCTCTCGGCCATGGGCATGGCCTTGCTCGTAGCGGCAATCGCGCGCACCGAAGCCCAGGTTGCGATCTATGGAACGCTGCTCGTGCTGGTGCTGGCCGGTATCAGCGGCTGCTTGATGGGTGATCGCGAAATGATGCCCGAGAACATGCAGCAATTGAGCCTGATCACGCCGCACGCCTGGGCATTAATCGCCTACCGGCAATTGCTGGCCAACGCGGGCCCGCCCAATCTGGCTCTGGTCGGCCAGTCCTGCCTGGTGCTGACCGGCTTCGGGCTAGGATTTATTTTCCTGGCTTGGTGCTTTCTGCGGCTCGATGAGCAGACCTGAGCTAGAAAGCATCGCGCCAAAAGTAGAAGTAGGTCGTCGCGCCTACGCCGACCCATACTGCGGCGGCCCAGGACCAGAGCCATCCATGGGCAAGAGCCAAAGCCGCTACTCGTTTCCTCTGCATGCGGAACATCAGCCAAAAACTGACAAGCACCGACAAGCAGTCGAGTACGATCGCGGCTTCGCGCGGCACGAAGAAGCCTAAGACGCTGGCGGGCAGCAGCACGAGCGCCCCGATGAACATCGTCACTGTTAGATGCGCGCAATAATCGAGCCGTTTGCCCGCGGGTAGCACCAAGGCTCCGACGGTCGCTAAAGCCAGCCAACCCGTGCCCGCTACCACTTCCATGAACAAGGCGCCAGAAACGGCATCGCCCAACTGCCAACCGTGAAACAAGGACGTACCGAACAGGGCCAAAAGCAATACCGTCAACAAGAACACGGGCACGACCAGCGACAGCCGTCTCGCCGTGGTTACCTCGGGCTCGCAGTCGCAAATAATTTGATGGCCGGGCGTAGAAATGATCCGGCGGTTGTACGAGATGATCTGGTAACCCCAACGCAGCAGATCGCGAAAACCAGGCAAGCCCAACAACCGAACCAGAAAATGGTTCCCGGTGTTGTCGCGCACGATCCACAATAAGCCATCGGTGCCGATCCGCACCTCGCGCGTTTCTGGATCGATCACCACAAGTTGATTGCGCATGCCGGCGGCATAAGCCGTCTCGAAATCGCTCGGGTTGAGCTCGTGATTGCCACGCGCTTGCTCGGGCCGGATCAGCCTCCAGCCAATGAGCATGGCGACGGTGCTGCGACACATCGGGCAGTCGCCGTCGTAGGCCAGAAACTTTTCCTGTTGTTGTACGTCCGTCGTCATCGAGAGCACTCGTTTACTTTGCCAACGCATCCAGATTTATTCTAGCGTTTATTGATTGACCAGTCGCAAGAGCGGTTTGAAAAGCGGGACTCTCGACCCCCAATCCAAGCTCGGCCGGCCCCGCGAGACGCTCTCAAAACGTTCGAGTTTCACGAATTACGAAAATATAGCTTACTCAAGGCACGGCGGCACATGCTTGACCCCTGCGCTCTTTGCCGGACAGGTTACTCCGGCGTTAGACACCCCTGACAGCAGGCGCTCGACGGAATATGATGGCATGCACGAAGGTGGATTGCGGCGAAGCGTGGGATCGAGGAAAAGGCATGTCACCCGTTGATGGTTTTTTCGCGAAACAACCAATTCGCGCGCTAGCCGGTTATGCGGTGATGATCGTGGCCACGATCGGACTGTTCTTCGCCATTCGGGAGTATGGCGAAAATCTCGTGGCGCCCGCCGCCGCTATTCCATCCGCCGCGCCGGGCGAAGTCGGCCCCGCGGCCATTTCACAGCCGCTTTTGCACTTGTTGCTGGCACTGTCGGCCGTGATCATCCTGGGCCGCGTTCTCGCCCGGTTGTTTGCCTATCTTGGACAGCCGCCAGTGATCGGCGAAGTTTTAGCGGGCATCTGCCTCGGGCCGTCGTTGTTGGGACGCGTGGCGCCGGATTTGGAAAGCTTCCTGTTGCCTGGTTCGGTGGCCCCCGCGCTGTCAGTCGTCGCGCAACTCGGCGTCATTCTCTACATGTTCATCGTTGGACTGGAACTCAACGCCGGTATCCTGCGGAAGCAAGGGCACGTCACACTGGCCATTTCCCACGCCAGCATCGTGGTTCCGTTTTCGCTCGGCGCGGTGCTGGCGATTTGGCTTTATCCAATGCTCTCCCACAATGGCGTGCCGTTCACGGCCTTTGCGCTGTTCCTGAGCGTTTCGATGTCGATCACGGCCTTCCCCGTTTTGGCGCGCATCTTGACCGATCGTCAGTTGAGCAAAACGGACCTGGGAGCGATCGCCTTGGCTTGCGCCGCCACGGACGACGTCAGCGCCTGGTGCCTGCTGGCATTGGTCGTGGGCGTGGCACAAGCCAAAGTCAGCGAAGCGCTCGTGGTAACCGTGCTAACGATTCTCTACATCGCTTTGATGTTTGCCGTCGTCCGGCCGCTGGTCGCCAAGTTTCTCCCGCGATATTCACCAGACGGTCTGACGCCCTCAGTCATGGCCGTGATCCTGGTCGGAGTGTTGTTATCGGCATTGGCGACCGAAGCGATCGGCATTCACGCAATTTTTGGAGCTTTTTTGTTCGGTGCGGTCATTCCGCACGATAGCCTCGTGGCTCGCGAGATAACTCGCAAGCTCCAGGATTTTGTCACGACGCTTCTGTTGCCCGCGTTTTTCGCGTTCACAGGCATGCGCACGCAAATTGGTTTGCTCGATGACTGGCAACAGTGGCTCGTTTGTCTGGCGATCATCGCGGTCGCCACGGCGGGCAAATTCGGCGGTACCCTGGCGGCCTCGCGCGTCATGGGCCTGGGCTGGCGCGAATCGGCCAGTTTGGGGATTCTCATGAATACGCGAGGGCTGATGGAGCTGATCGTGCTCAACATCGGGCTAGATCTGGGGGTCATCTCGCCCACTCTGTTTGCGATGATGGTCGTGATGGCTATCGTCACGACCGTGGCGACTTCGCCGATCCTGTCGGCATTGATGCCGAGCGCTGTCCCCTCGGGGCTGCCCGACGACGATCGCGCGTCGAGCATGGCCCGTTCACGTTAGCGATTGCTGACTATTTGCAGGAATCGGTAGCGCTCTCGCAATTGCAATCGTGTGAGCGCCACGATCTCTTGGGTGTGCCCGCCCAAGTGAACGAGAGTGTGCAAGATCAGCGTGACCAGCGTCCCTTCGACATCGCCCTTGAGCATGTGATAACGCCGCGTTTCGAGCAGCCGGTCGACGGGAAGGCTGGCCAGCAGCGAGTCGGTTCGCCGGATGGTCTCATCGAATCGCGCCAGCAGTTCGTTTTTTGCGATAGGTCCGCGCTCGGAAAACTCTCGGTCGCGATCGCGATCGTCCGGCTCGCCACCGATCAGCGAGAGCATCCGTTGGCGGATGTTTCCATCGAGGTGCAACAGCAAATTGCCAATGCTGTTGAATTCTTCACCAGCCCGATACC
>JAYVCO010000658.1:0-2200 GCA_043749935.1 Planctomycetia bacterium | reverse complement strand
CCCATCTCGGGCAGCCCGCAAGTGGGCAAGCTATCGGTCTCGGGCATCGGCCTGCGGAGTCACACGGAAGTCGCGATTCGCACGTTCCGTTGCCTGGCGCAAGCGGGCATCAACGTGGACATGATCAGCACCAGCGAAGTCCGCGTGAACGTCGTCGTCGATGGCAAGCACGGCAAGAAAGCCCTGGCCTGCCTGCAAGACGTATTCAAGGATGCCCGGCAGTAGGCGTGAGAGGAATTGCCCTGCCATTCGAGCCCAGCCGGGAATACTAACCCGACGCGCGAGTTTTGATGTTGCGCTATTTTAGTTGATTTTCATGATGCGATGCGGTATTCGGGGGCAAAGCTATTGCGGATGAGGCGTTTGAGTTTCGCGATTCCGCCGGGCGTTTCCAGGCGACCGGCAAAATAGGTCAACTCCGACTGTTGGATGGCGGAGCGAATGCCTTGACACAGCCCGTGGGTGCGTTGGTGCCGCCACCAATTTTTTTGCTGGTCGCTCGATCCACGGCGAGCCAGTTGTTCGGCGCGGTGCCATTCCAGGTACAAAAACGCCGTCAACGCCAGTTCCGTCCAGCTTTCCACGCAGGCGAACTTTTGGAACTGGTACTGATGGAAACCGAGCGTGGATTTCAGTTCCTTGAAGAACAGCTCGATTTGCCAACGGAGCGAGTACAACTCGACCACTTCCTGCAAGCTCAATTGCGTGGCGTTCGTCATCAGGATTTTCACGTCGTCCGGCGTTGCTTTCGCGAGTTTGTGTTTCGCTGTCGAAAAGACGAGTCGCACCTCGCCGACCGAGTGTACCGCTCGCCTCTCCTGATGCACGTAAAACGTGCGCGGTTTTGCTTTCGGCCCGATCCGGTGGGGCGACAGACGTCGATACGAGACGTACGGTCCCTGTCCCGGAGAGAACCTGATGGTGCGCAACGAGAACGACGACCAATCCTTCAAAAGCGAACGCACCTTGGGCCGCGGCTTGCCGCCGGCCCACACGCGTTCGGGGTTGCACGGAAAAATCCACAAGTAGCCGCGGGCATCGCAAGCATCTCGAACCGCCTGGGCGTCGTAGGCCGTGTCGCCCAGAACGATCACCCGCGCGCCTTCGGGCAGCGGCAGCTCGCGAATCAAGTCGGCGGCCGCCTCGGCCGTAGTCCGGTGCGTGAGGCCTTTCTTCTGACAATGCTCCCGCGTGTAATGCGGCCGCGAGAACGGAATGCGCATGCCCGAGGGCGTGATCAATAGACCCATCGTGAAACTGTGGCACGTCTTGCGGACGCGCTTCTGCTTGCCGTAACGACGACCGTGGCGTGGCCGTCGCTGGCGATTGCCAGTGCTGTAGGTGTTCTCGGTCTTGGCTCCGGCCTGACTGCATAGCGTAGCGTCGATAATGAATACCCACAGGCCCTTGCCCGACTCCCGCTCCAACAGCTGGCGTCGTAAGATCGCGTTGATATTCAGCCGGCGGAAGCTGGGTCGGTTGAGGAGTCGGCTGACTTGAGCTCGATGCCGTGCCTCGCATCGGACCGCGCCAGCCGCCTGCAAGCACGACATGCGGCCGGCATGCAACATAAACGACACGACCAGCCGCATCACCATTAGCCTGGGCGCCGCGCGCATCTCGACCGCCCGCAAACACCGCTTGAGTCCCGGAACCAAATCGGAGACCATGATCATGGCGAGGCTCCTTGCCCGGCTGGAGAGATACCAATGATCTGGTCGTTGTGAAGAGCCTCGCCATCTCTACCAATACCAATTGCCCAGCTAGCACCCAAATAGCGCAACTTCAAAACGCGCCAGCGAGGGGTTTTCGTCGGCGCTCGCCGAGCCTTCGAACTCGACCGGCCCATGATGATTTCAGCCCGTTCTCCCTCGCTCGCGCGTTTTGATGTTGCGCTATTGTGCTAGCGCCGTGGGCGTTGTCCGACGCGTGCGCCCAAGAACGACGCCAAATGCCGGAGACTAGCCACCGAGGCCTCCGAGATCACCGAGAGAGGAACAAAGATAAGAGTCAAACTTTGGTTCGCCTTGAAACTCGGAGGACGCCAAGCGAATTGATCGTAAATCTCGGTGTTCTCGGTGATCTCGGTGGCCAACTATCTTCAAAATAGCGCACCACCAAAACTCGCGCGTCGGGTTATTGGGAGTGCGGCGAACTCGCTTGGAAAACTTCATCACACTCCCACCGCTTGCCAATTGGC
>JAYVCO010000657.1:0-2631 GCA_043749935.1 Planctomycetia bacterium | reverse complement strand
CAAGCACTGGCACGGTCCCACAAACCGGCCGATCCATCCAACTCGGAAACCAACATCCGGTGCTGTCCGTTTTGGCGTCCAAATCTGCGAACCAAGGATTCCACTTCGGTATAGGGCCGCTGCGGCATGGCGACCACCAGCCAGGGCGCCCCGAGCCCTTCCGCAAAGTCGCCGGACCGTGACAAATGACGCAGTGCCGTGAAGCCATCGTTCGCTTGCCAATCGCCAACAATTCCTAGTGGGCGCAGGGCAAAGCGTGGGTTGCGGCAAAGAAATGAATAGGTCTGCTCAGCGGCAGCATCGTCGCCAGCGATCAGGACCGGCTGGCCCCACCAAGCGCAGCGACTAAACAGGGCTCGGGCAATGCCACGGGCCAGCGGCAGAGTCACGAGCAATAGGCAGCAAGTCACGACGATGATGAATTGAATTGGTGGCGCGGTACGGCCTTGAAGCATCGAGACAATCAGGAAAATCGGGCCCATGAAAGCAGCGGCCAGGCTCGACAGCCTCATTTCCGCCAGGAGGCTCAGGCCAATGCCCGGATAAAGTCCCACGGCCAGATTTGCGATGAATACGGCACTACAAAATCCTGCCGCCAGCGGCGCGTCGTTCACGCTTGTCGATGGCCAGAGGAGCACGGCTGTCTGCCAAGCCAGGGCGAAGGAGCCCAAAACCGCCATCAAGTCCGCTGCCAAAAGCGGTAGGGCTGTGAGCACGGCCGGGCGCAGATCGGCCAAGAGCGTAAGATCGAAAGCGGCTTGGCGTCGATCAATGCCGAACGCTCGCGACGATGAGATCGCGTCAGCGGTGTGAACCTCCGTGGCGTGCATCTACAGTCTCCACTCCATTGCGAGGAAAACTCCTCGCTACGTTGTGCTTGTTTAGGCAGTCCGTTGCGCGTATTCACGGCGTACTTGCCGCTGTCGTTTCAACGCCAGAGTTGCAAGGTGTTCGAAACATCTCACACTCAGTTAACGCAACTTCAAATTGGTAGGCGACCTTACTTCAACTCAGGCTGGCACCTTGCAAAGGAAGGAGTGCCGAGCAAGTCTGGCGTTCGCAAATTCCGCGCGGGCGATTTTCGGCGCACCGTGCCTCTTCTCCATGCTCTCTTAGGGTGGCTCTTAGGCGTTCGATTCACTTTCAAAATCAGATCTCGCGCCGCCCTACTGCGTCCGCCCTTTCGATAAACGAATCTCCAGTTCGTCATTTCCGGTCGAGAGGGGTATTCTCGTTTGCTCGGAATGCACAATCTACAGACACGGTGGGGGCAGACTGGCGAGAGTCTGGGGGCACTCTGAATCGCGCACCCAGTTACTGCATGATCGACGGCATTTCGAACTCGCCCGATCGAAGCCAGGTGGGCTTCATGAGCGTCCAAAAGTCGACCGCCAGCCGCTGTTCAACGTACGAATACGGCAGCCATCCATAGCCCGATTCGCCCCAACCGGGGCCCCAAGAATTTCGCACCAGCAGGGCGCCTTTGTCCGAACGAATCCGCAGCCGGTCGTCGTAGCCGACCGCCACGACTGCCTGGCCGCCAACGATTTCGTCGGCCGCATTTGGCAAGGCGATTTGGCCCGTATCGCCAATCGAGTTACATACCGGAAAGCCGAACGCAATTGAAAACCCGGCACTCAAAAAGGCCTTCAATTGCTCGAGCAAATCCGGGGATGCCAGTTGGCGACTATCGAGCCGCAAGTAGCAAAGCCGCCGGAAATCCCGCTGAAAACTGTAGGCGAAGGCGTCGGGCTGGCGGTTCAGGTGCAATCGAGAGTAGGGCCAGTGTCGTTCGGGTGGAATGCCGCATCGCACCGTGGCACTCAAGACCGACCGCAAGGAAACACTACGATTCGCATCTCCACCCTCCAGCCGGCACGCGTTGCCATGCACGAAAAGACGAGAAAGCTCGAGCAAGCGTCCGCTCGACCGTCTTTCGAAGTATTGAACCAATCCCACGCAGGCGTGAGCTGTACTCGTGGCCAGGTCTTGCTGGTCTTCGACAGGGCCGCAGTATTCACGCCAGTCAACGGCCGCCGGCAATTTTCCGGCCTTGCGCGCACGCCTGGGCAGGTTGCGCAACATCGTCGCGATCGCCTTTTGGCGAAAAGTGTAATCGCGATGGTCGGCCAGATCTGGACGCCAACCGAATTCATAAGCCCCGACGCGAGACATGGGCAATTCCAAGAATAATCCGCGCTGGCAACCTGCCAGTCGTTCACGATGGCGGCCTGGCCGTCTAAAAAAAACGGCGTGATTCTGGCGAACAAAGAACGCGCCAGTCTAGCCGCCAAGGCCTAGGCAATAGAGGGGAAACGTCCGGGCGGCGCATAGGCAATAGAGGCACATGCGTCAGTTTTCGCGAGAAAAATGCCCGTCGAAGCTATCGCCTCGCGGGTCTTACGCCTCGCGCGGTGCATCGTTTTGACCGCAGAACTCCCAACGAACGCCCTGCCCACTGCCATCTCCCAAGAATCGAAGCAGAGACCGCTTTTGGTTTCGATTCAGCGATTTGATGGTCTCTTGCAGGCGTCGCTTCGGCGCCTGTTCTCCGTGGGGAGGAAGCGGATCATCGATTCGAGGAGGCCAGCCTTCTTCTTCGAAAGCCGCCAAGACCATCTCCTGATTGAC
>JAYVCO010000656.1:0-6685 GCA_043749935.1 Planctomycetia bacterium | reverse complement strand
ATCCAAATCCCAACTCGCATCCGAACCTTCAGCAGCTCAACCACCTATCAATGCTAGCGACAACATCCCGCTAGCATGAAATTGTGGGTAATGACAAGGCTATCGCCCACAGCTACATACCTGCGCCGCTCGCGCGGCTACATACTGGCACGGCAAATCCTGACGCCCGCCGGCACGGCGAATTCTGACTCTCGCCGCGATCAACCACCACCGTTACCCGGCGCCGGCCCCCAACGGCTTTAGCGGCACGACCTCCAGGCGTGGAGTATCGTCTTCGGGCGCGGTTGATTCGGGTATCGTCGGCTGCAACTCCGGTGCGCCGCC
The DNA here is from genome assembly GCA_043749935.1 of Planctomycetia bacterium. Lineage (GTDB taxonomy): Bacteria > Planctomycetota > Planctomycetia > Pirellulales > PALSA-1355 > PALSA-1355. The sequence continues at coordinate 6,361 of JAYVCO010000656.1, read as the reverse complement.
CGCACGCGGCGGCTGATAGCGCGGGGGAATTCTTAGCGTGACGCCGATCGGCAACAGGTCGGGCTTGATCAGCACGTCACGATTCAGATCGAATATTTCGAGGTACCGCTCGCCGCGACCCAAGTAGCGAGCGGCTAGGCGCGAGAGCGTATCGCCATCGACCACGCGATGGGTCGTGGCCGAGCCGTTTTCGACGATCGTCGTGTCGAGGAGCGGCTGATCATTGTCATCGTCCGGATTGTCGAGTGGCGCGTCCTCGATTGGCTCCAGCAGCGCCGCCACGGGGTGGAAGCTTTTCTGGAAAATCGGTTGGCTCTGCGCCAGGTCTTTCGATTCAGTAATCGCGGCAGTCGTGGCGCTGGGCACGCGTGTGACTGGCAGGGATTGATTCGAGCGGCGAGCGCGCAGGCCTTGAGCCCACGCCGCGCCGGCTGCTACGCGCCGCTCAACGCGGTCGCGAAAGGGTGATTCTTGAGTGGCCTCTTGCCGTGGTTCTGTTTGGGACGCATCCTTGCGAAAAAAAAGGGCCGTGCTCACTCCGGTCGCCAGAAGCGACGCAACGACCACCAACTTTTTTCCGACGGGCATCCTCGTTCCTCTGGGGTGTTTGTCTTTGAAGTCCGATAAGGCAAGGCGCGCATCGCGCCCTCTCATTATTCGGACATCGCGGGACAAGTATCAGAGCCTCATTGGCAAAACTTGAACGATTTTTCAGAAATGCGTTGGGCTTTTGGCGTAAATCGCGAAGGAGCGCAACGGACGATCCAGGCAAACGGCGCAAGCTTGCCCGATAGTGAAGAGTTTGCCGAGCTGTTGCGCCCGGCCTCGCCCGCCGAATCGTTATTTCTTTCCCACCACGCCGGCCGCGGCGCCGATGGCCGATCCCGACTTCTTGCCCTGCGCGGCCGGCTTCTTCATCCACAACAGCACGGGGGCGGCGATGTAGATCGAGCTGTATGTACCGGCGATCACGCCCACGACCATCGCGTACGCGAAGGCATGAATGCCTGGCCCGCCGACGAAGTACAAAATAACGCTGGCGATCAATACGGTGCCGGACGTCAGCAACGTGCGGCTCATCGTGGCATTGACGCTCAAATTGATCATCTCTGGCGTTAGCTCGGGGCTCTTGCCGCGCACCTCGCGAATACGATCGAAAACGACAATCGTATCGTTGATGGAAAAACCAACGATCGTCAGCAAAGCGGCCACGACCGCCAGACTGATCTTGAACGGATCGACCAGCAAGAAGCCCAAGTAAGGCGACAGATAGGAGCTCAGCGCAAGAAAGGCGACCGTCACCAGCACGTCGTGAAGCAGGGCCAAGACGGCCGCCAGACCAAACACCACATTTTCGAACCGAAACCACACATACACGACGATGATCGCCATGCTAGCCAGCAGGGAGTACACGGCCATCAACTGCGTATCGCCGGCGACCTTGCCGCCAATCTGGTTGGACGACGGAAACACCGGCGACTTGTCCAACTGGCTTTGCATGTTCTTGAGCACCGTTTCGGTCTGATCCCGCGGCAACATGATCTCGAGCGTCCACTCGGGATACAGCGCATCGCTGCCGAGCTGGTACTTCGGATTGCGCAGTTCGAACAGCACGTCGCCCAGCTTCATCTGGTCGAGCTCCGTCTTAACCATGTCGCGCAGCACGACATAGCTCACCGGTTGCGGGAATGACAGCTCGACGCGGGTTCCGCCGACCATGCCCGTTTCGACAACGGCTTGAGCCGCGGCCGCCGGCTTGGACGATTCGGCGTTCGTATCGGCCGGCGAAGCTGCGGCGACAGGTGCTGCGGCTGGCTTTTCGGCGGCAGGAGCGGTCTCGGTCTTCTCAGTTGCCGGATCGCTGGCCGCGGGTGCATCGGCCTTCGTTTCTTGTGCCGCGTCCTGTTCCACACGCGCCAAAAGCAGCGAAGAGATCGCATCGTCCGAGTTGGTCGAAGCTAGCTCAATGCTTTCAGCGGCGAGACCGGCCGATTTGGGCGACTCTTCCGTTTTCGCCGGCTCGCTCTTGGGAGTTTCGGGAGAAGCACTCGATGGAGGTGTCTCCTCGGACTTCGCAGGTTCCTTCGGCGAAGCTTCGCCGGCAGGCTCGGTTGCCGGCTCGGCAGCTTGAATCGTGGTCAGCGGGCCGAAAGTCATGCTGTAGGTTTGCAGCGAGCCGGCGAATTTCTCCTGCAACTCGGCTTGGACTTTCTTGATGTCCTTTTCCGACGTATCGATCTTGAATTCCAAGCCTCGTTCGCCCACGCTGCTGACGGCTACGTCGTCCAGGTCCGCCACGGCCAGACGCACGTCGGCGATGTCTTTTTCCTTGACGAATAGCACCTGGACCGAGGAACCGCCGGTAAAGTCGATATCCAACAATCCTGGACCGCGAGCCGCAGCGGCGACCAGTCCGATGAGGATCACAATCACCGAACCGGCAATCGCCGGTCCGCGCCAGCGGATGAAATCGATGTTCGTGTGCCCGATCAGGTGCATCATGTTCAATTTGGTCAGCCAACGCTTCTTCTCGGCAATGTCGAAGATCACGCGTGAGACGTAGACGGCGGTGAACAGACTCATCAGCAATCCGATGATCAACGTGACGGCGAAACCCTTGATCTGGTCGGTGCCGACTATGTAGAGCACGACCGCCGAGATCAAAGTCGTGACGTGCGAGTCGATGATCGTCGCCATCGCGCGGCCGAAGCCGTTGCGAATGGCCATGCGCAGCGACGCGCCGCGTTCGGTTTCCTCGCGCATCCGCTCGTAAATCAACACGTTGGCGTCGACGGCCATGCCGACCGTCAGCACCAGGCCCGCCAATCCCGGCAAGGTGAACGCGGCTTTGATCAGAATCATCAGGGCCACGGTGATCACGATGTTGAGCGTCACCGCCAGATCGGCGACGACACCACAAAATCGGTAGTAGATCGCCATGAACGCCAGAATCGCCAACGTGGAAATAATGATCGAGTCGGTGCCCTTGCGAATCGTGTCGTCGCCGAGCTGCGAGCTGACGCGCTGCTGGCTGATGGGCTCGGGACGCAAGCTGGCTGGCAAACTACCCGCGTTGAGCACGCCGACCAGAAAGTCGACTTCTTCCTGTGTGAAATTGCCCGTGATTTGTCCGTCGCCGTGAATGGTGCTGTTGATATTAGGGGCCGAGAGCATCACGTTGTCCAAAATGATGCCCAGCCGGCGGTGAAAATCGATAGCCGGGTCGGGCAGGTTGCGGCCCGTCAATTGGCCAAATTTTTCAGCGCCCGCAGTATTGAAGGAGAAATTAACGGCATGATTCAGTCCGTCGAGTCCCGAGGCCGCGCGGCTGAGGTAGCGACCGTCGACGTCGAACGGATCGATGCGAACAAGAATTTCCTTGCCGCGCGCCGCGGTTTCGCGAGTGGTGCTGCCGCGCACATCGAGATCGGGTCCGACCTGCACCCAGCGACCCATCAGCTTGCCGCCAATGTACACATCGCGCCCGGGCGTCTTGAGAGCGGCTCTGATGATATCCTTGTCGTCGTTTTCGTTGGCGACGATCCGGAACTCGAGCAGACCGCTGGTGCTGATCGTCTTCTTGATCTGATCGACTTCGCGCTCTTCGATTTCGGGAATGATGATTTCGAGTTGTTCGGCGCCATACTGACGAATCGTCAGTTCTTTGACGCCGCTGGGGTTGATGCGCCGGCCGACCGCCGCGATCAGCTTGTCCATGTCGACCGTCTTTTGCTGTTGGTCAACCTTGTAGATGAAGACCGTTTTATCGCCTTCAGGCCGCTTGCCGGTGTTGTTCAACATCAGGTCAGCAGTGCGCAGTTGCGCCACCGCCCGATCCACGCGCGACTCGGCGACGCCATTGGGTACCACGACTTCAATCTGATCGGCGCCGACCGGTCGGGCTTCCAGCTTTTCTCCGCCCCCGACGTTAAGTTCGTCGTTCAGCCGACCGATCGCGGTCTGCATCCAACTCGGCTGCGACAGCCCCTTGTCGACTTCGTAGACCAGCACGACACCACCGCTGAGGTCGATACCCCGCTTGGGCGGCCAGCCGAAAAAGTTGACCGCCAGACCGGCGATCAAGGTAAAGAGAACGATGCCGATCTTGGTCGAGTAGTCGGGCATGCGCAAGCCGCGCGCGATGATCGAGCCCAATACGAACGAGCCGACAACGACGCCCAGCGCGATGAACAGGTTCAGGGCGACCGACATTCCGTCGCCCGCCACATCCGCCGCCGGCTTTGCCTGGGCGAAGATCGAAGGAAGATTGAAGTACCAAGCCATAGGAGGAAAGTCCTCGCGCCAAAGGTGTTATGCGGGTTTCTCGCCCGCGGGTTCATCGGTGAGAACCCGGGCGATCGCGTTGAAAGTTACGCGGATTTTCGTGTTCGTGGCCTCGTCGATCTTGATCGTCACTTCGTCGGCCTCGCGCTGCACGCTCATGACCATGCCATAAATGCCGCCGATCGTGACCACGCGATCATTTTTCTTGAGCTGCTCGAGCAATGACTTGTGGGCAGCCGCCTTTTTTCGCTCGGGGCGGATCATCAGGAAGTAAAACAGCACGGCGATCAGCGCCAGGCCCGGAAGCAACCCAAACGGGCTGCCCTGATTGCCATCGGCTGCCGGCGCCGCCGGAGCGGCTTGAGCGATGAGCGCCGAGAGTGAACTGAAGTGTGTGAAGTATGTCAAGTTTTTATCCGCAAAGGTTTTCGGTCGCGGTTGTCAGTTGATTGCAGGGATGCGCCCGTTGGCGCGCCCCATGGGCCATCGGCCCCCCGAGCGCGACTGAAAGAAGAGCCGCCGAGTGTCCGGCGGACGTCCGCTCCAGCCGGCAGATTTCAACAGCCTTTTCCCGTCGGCGAGACGAGTAGCTGTCTAGGTAACTCGACGTATCTTAAAGCGATATGCCCCAAGGGACAAGGGCAGCCGCGCGAACGTGTCCTCGACCACTCAAGCCGGCATGCTTGCCCAGCGATAGAGCTTCTCCTCGGCAAATGCCTGGAAACGGCCCAAGACAATGGCCTCGCGCGATTGGGCCAAAAGTCGTTGGTAGAAGGTCAGGTTATGGAGCGATACAAGTATCGGGCCGAGCATTTCGCCGGCCATGAACAAATGGCGTAGATAACCACGGCTATGGCGGCAGGCCGGACACGGGCAGTCCGGCTCGAGAGGGCTCAGATCGCGCTCGAACTGCAAATTACGCAGTCGAACGGGACCGCTATCGGTAAACGCCAGCGCGTTGCGGCCGTTACGGGTCGGAATGACGCAATCGAACAGATCGATGCCGCGCCGAATGGCCTCGAGCAGATCCTGAGGCCGGCCCACACCCATCAGATAACGGGGCCGATCGGCTGGCAGGGCAGGGACCGTAACGTCCAGAATCCGGTACATTTCGGCGGGTGACTCGCCCACGCTGAGTCCGCCCACGGCGTAGCCCGGGAAGTCCATTTCGGCCAATTGCCGGGCACAATCGCCACGCAGCCCGGCATCGAGCCCACCTTGGACGATCGCAAACAGCGCCTGATCGGTTCGCTTTTGTGCCGCCTGGCAGCGGCGCGCCCAGCGGATCGTACGTTCTGTAGCGTCGCGAACGACGCTGGCTTCGTTAGGTAATGCCACGACATGATCCAGGACCATCGCGATATCGCTGCCTAAAGCTTCTTGAATCGCGATGGCCCGCTCGGGCGAAAGTTCGAACAAGTTGCCATCGAGGTGCGAACGAAACGTTGCTTGCTCCTCGCTGATTTTTGTATTCTCGGCCAGGCTGAACACCTGAAAGCCGCCGCTGTCGGTGAGGATGGGCCCCGCCCAGCCCGAAAAAGCGTGCAGGCCGCCAAGATCGCGCACCACCTCGGCACCAGGCCGCAGTGCCAGATGGTAAGTATTGGCTAGCATCATCTGGGCGCCGGTGGCGGCAAGCCCGTCGACGGTCACGCCTTTGACCGTGCCTTGGGTTCCGACCGGCATGAAGGCCGGCATTTCGACCTTGCCGTGCGGAGTCGTGAACGTGCCGCGGCGCGCCTGGCAGTGGGGATCCGCGGCATGAAGTTCAAACGAGAACGAGGCGCCGCTCATGACTGGCTTCGCGGGGACTGTTTCATTTCGGCGCGCTGCCAAGCCGCAAGCGGCGATGACAATCCGTGGCTCAGTCGCCCCGCAGTTTGAGGCTGTGCAGTGTCAGTTTTTCGCGGACTTCGTTCAGGCTCGTGACCCCGAAGTTCTTGCACTCGAGCAAATCGTCACCAGTGCGGCGAAGCAGCTCGCCAACTGTGTTCAGCCCCAGGCGAATCATGCACTTGCGGGCCCGCACGGACAAATTCAAGTCCGCGATCGGGCGGTCCAGCATCGCCTGTTCATC
>JAYVCO010000655.1:0-8915 GCA_043749935.1 Planctomycetia bacterium | reverse complement strand
GTCGGTTCGCCATTGGCGCAAAGCAGCGCGGACGTCGAGCATGCCCGGCAACAGACGAATGTCCACCAGCGGCGGATTGCCTCGCTCGAACGGGCCGCTCGCGCCGCAGGAATCGCCGAACCCGACGGCCAGGATCTCGAAACGCACGACCGCGATGCCGATGGACGCCGCCCCTGGGAGCTTCCGCCTCAGCCGAGCCGCCCGCAACCACTTTCGCCAGATAAACAATGCCAAAACGATTCTGGCTGCCTCGGCCTCTCTTTGGACGTTACTGGCTGACAAGCCACTGGTCTGTCCGAACCTATAACGCCGATTGCGGGTCCAGTTGTTCGCTCCCTTCCCACCCTTGTTCGGTGAACAATCGGGTTTGCCGGTTCTGAGCGATCGCCCTAAAATAGCCCAGCTCGTTGCGTGTTCTCTTTCCGCGCGGCCGAAAGTGTTCTGTAGTATGCGATTTACCAAAATGCACGGCATCGGCAATGACTATGTCTATGTCGATTGCTTTCAGGAACCGTTTCCCGATGACCCGGCCGAGCTGGCGCGGCGAATTGCTGACCGGCATTTCGGCGTGGGCGGAGATGGCCTGATTCTCATCTGCCCATCCGAGGTGGCCGCCGCCCGAATGCGAATGTTCAATGCCGACGGGTCCGAATCGGAAATGTGCGGCAATGGCATCCGCTGCGTTGCCAAATATGTCCATGACCACGGGATTGCCACGCAGCCCAAACTTCAAATTGAAACCGGAGCGGGCGTGCTGACGCTCGATTTGGAAGTCCGTGGCGGGCGCGTCGAGCGCGTGCGAGTCGACATGGGCGAACCGATTCTGGAACCTGCCAAGATTCCGGTTCAGTTGCCCGGCGCCGATTCCAAGCAAATCGTCGACTTGCCCCTCGCGCCGATAATCCAACTAGCCAATCCTGAGAATTGGATCGAGCGGTCCGGCCTCGATCCTCGCATGACCTGCGTTTCGATGGGCAATCCGCATCTGGTGCTATTCTGCAAAGACGTCAGCGCCGTGCCGTTGGAATCTGTCGGGCCAATTCTCGAAACCCATCCCGTCTTTCCGCGACGGATCAACGTTCACTTCGTGGAAGTGCGCGGCCCGCGAGAAGTAACCATGCGCACCTGGGAGCGTGGCAGCGGCATCACCTGGGCCTGCGGCACCGGCGCCTCGGCGGTTTGCGCAGCCGGTAGTTTGACCAAACGAACGGATCGCCAGATCCTGGCCCACCTGCCCGGCGGTGACCTCGAATTGGAATGGGCCATCGACGGCCACGTCTATATGACAGGTCCCGCCACCGAAGTCTTCACCGGCGACTGGCCGTAATTCTCGCAGCAGTGGGTATCCGCAAAAGCAAGGAAGCTTCCTCGAATGCAGTCATTGAATCGCTGGGCAGGAAAACTTGGCGGGTTGTTGGTCGCCAACACGGTGCGGAGTTGGATGTCGACGCTCGACTACAAGGCCGCTTTTTACGATCCCACGATCGATCCGGTCGATCCTCGTTATCGGGGTCAGAAGATTTACATCTTCTGGCATGAGAACATTCTGTTTCCGCTCTACCTGCGCGGACATTGCAATCTGGCGATGCTGCTCAGCCGGCACCACGATGCCGACATTCTGACCGCGGTGGCCGACCACCTGGGCTTTGAATTCGTTCGCGGATCGAGCTTCGGCGGCGGCAGCACGGCGCTGCGCGAGCTGCTGCGCAAGAGCCAGCAGATGAACCTGACGATTACGCCCGATGGCCCCCGGGGCCCGCGACGAGTGCTGGCGCAAGGGCCTATTTACTTGTCGTCAAAGCTGGGACTGCCGATCGTGGCCATGGGGTTTGGCTACGATCGACCTTGGAGAATCAACAGTTGGGACCGCTTTGCGATTCCCAAACCCTTTTCGCGCGCCCGGGCGGTCGTCAGCCCGCCAATGTTCATTCCACCCGATTTGGACCGCCAGAACGTCGAGCATTTTCGGCAGACCGTGGAGCGCATGCTCAACCGGTTGACTTTGGAAGCTGAAGCCTGGGCCGAAGCGGGCACGCCAAAAATCAACGAAGTGCCGGTGCGCCGCCAGGCCGCCTGGCTCAAGTTGCACAAACATGCGGTCCACGAACTTCCGCCGAGTCATCTCGGATTGCCGGCCGCCACGCCCGTCTGCGAATCCACCGACGCGTTGTGCTAGATGAGCCTGCCATCGGTTCTGCTAGCCACTGGCCACTCGCGTCGATATATTGAAGCCGCAAAGGATTTGCGCTGTTCGCTCGCGCGTTTTCGCTGGGCACGTGGTTCATGGCTTCGGACGATCTTTATTCCACCGCTGAAGATGCCGCCACTGAGCGGGTGCTGTCGATCTCGGAGCTCACTGAGCAGATCAAGGGCACGCTCGAGGGCCGGTTTCCCGGCGTCTGGGTGTGTGGTGAGATCTCGAACTTTTCGCGTCCCCAGTCGGGCCATTGCTATCTAACCCTCAAGGACGACCAGGCTCAAATTCGCGCCGTTATCTGGCGCGGAGCCGCAGCGCGGGCGAAATTTGAGCTGCACGACGGGCTCGAAGTCATCTGCCAGGGTTATCTCGACGTCTACGCCCCGCGCGGCAGCTATCAATTGGTCATCCAGCAGATCGAGCCTAAGGGCCTGGGCGCCCTCGAACTGGCGCTGCGGAAGCTGCGGGAGAAATTAGCAGCCGAGGGGCTGTTCGACGCCGCTCGCAAGCGCCCGTTGCCAAAGTTTCCGCGGCGCATTGCTTTTGTCACCAGCCCGACAGGCGCCGCCATTCGCGACTTTCTCGAAGTCTTGCGCCGGCGTTGGCGCGGCGTCGACGTGCTTGTCGTACCTGTGCGCGTTCAAGGCGACGGCGCGGCGGCAGAAATTGCCGCGGGCATCGACCTGGTCAACCGGCTAGCCCTGCCAGTCGACGTGATGGTCGTCGGCCGTGGCGGCGGCAGTCTGGAAGACCTGTGGGCATTCAATGAAGAGGCCGTGATCCGCGCCATCTATCGCTCGCGCGTGCCAGTCGTATCGGCAGTGGGTCACGAAATCGACGTCACGTTGGCCGACCTGGTTGCCGACGTCCGGGCTCTCACACCCAGCGAAGCGGCCGAACGGGTCGTCCCGGCCTGGGAAGACGTGATGGCCTTTTTGAAAAGCCAAGAGCAGCGCCTGCTCAAGGCGCTGCGTGTCCGAGCTGTCTCGGCGCGGGCCCGATTGGCCGCGCTTTCCGCTTCGCGCGTGCTGCGCCGGCCGCTGGAGCGAGTGCAATTGTTGGATCGCCGGCTCGATGAATTGCAGGCTCGTGCCGACCGGGCGATCCTCCGCCGCTTGGAGGTCGCCCGCAGCCAGGTTGATTCGCGCGCCGGACAACTGGACTCGCTGAGTCCGCTGGCGGTGCTCGGCCGAGGGTACAGTCTGACGACGCGGCTGCGCGATGGCCGGCTGGTTCGCTCAGCGAGCCAGGTGACGGTTGGAGAATTGTTGCGCACGCGGCTTTCCGCAGGCGGCGTGACGAGCCGCGTTGAAAGCATCGAGAACATTGAAACCATCGATGCGGACTCGAATCCTTCGCCAGCAGGGAGAACATGATCGTGACCAGCAAGAACCCCAAAAAACTCGACGATGGGCCCAGCTTCGAAGAGGCGCTGGTCGAACTAGAGACGATCGTTCGCGAGCTCGAAGAGGGCGAAATTGGCCTGGCGCAGGGCCTCGCGCGGTATGAAGAAGGGGTCAAGATGCTCAAACAGTGCTATCAAATGCTGGAGCACGTCGAGCGGCGGATCGAGCTGTTAAACCGTGTCGATTCCGACGGCGGGGCACACAGCGAGCCTTTTGACGATAGGGCTGTTTCGCTAGACGAAAAGGCTCAAACTCGTGGCCGCCGCCGTTCCCGCCCTGCACAGGACAATAATCTACCCGCTTCGGACGAGATAGACGGGCCCGGACGGCTGTTTTAGAATGGAAGCTGTGAGACGCCTATGCGCTGGCCCAAAAGTGTTTCCGCTCGCCAACCCCCAGTGACGAATTCTTCCATGGTGCAGAGCGCTTCGTTCTCGCTGGAACGCTACGGCCAAGAGACTCGCACCCGCGTCGATTCTGCGCTCGCGGAATACACCGAGTTCGACAGTGGCTGTCCCGCGCATTTGCGCGAGGCGATTCGTCATAGCCTGCTGGCCCCCGGCAAACGACTGCGGCCGATGTTGGTGCTGATGGCGGCCGAGGCCTGCGGGGGCAGCGTTGAAAACGCCCTGCCGGCGGCTTGCGCGGTGGAAATGGTCCACAGCTACTCTCTCATTCACGACGATCTGCCGGCGATGGACGACGACGACCTGCGTCGCGGCCGGCCGACTTGCCACAAGGCATTTGGCGAAGGCGTGGCGATTTTGGCCGGAGACGCCCTGTTGGCTCTGGCCTTCGAAGTGCTCGCCCGCGATATTCGCCCCTCGGCCGTCGCCGCTCAATGTTGCGCCGTATTGGCCCAGGCTGCTGGCGCCACGGCTCTGGTGGGTGGTCAGGCCGACGATCTGGCCGGAGAGTTTTCGGCCGCTCGCTTGGAAACGCTCGAATCGATTCACGCCCGCAAGACCGGCGCCATGTTTCTGGCATCGCTGCGCCTCGGGGCTCTCGTGGCCGGCGCTACCGACGGACAACTTCGGGCCCTGGCCGCTTATGGCCAACGTTTGGGCCTCGTATTCCAAATCACCGACGATCTACTCGACGTGCGTGGCGACGAGGCGGCCCTGGGCAAACGCACGGGCAAAGACTCGGCCCACGGTAAACTCACTTTTCCCGGAATTCTCGGCATCGAAGAAAGCGTTCGCCGCGCCGAGTCGCTCGTGGTCGAAGCTTGCGCGGCGCTCGAGCCCTTGGGCTCACATGCCGAAGGCCTGCAGGCACTGGCTCATTATGTTCTCGAGAGGAATCATTGATGGATACGCTGCTCTCCAAAATCGATTCGCCCCGCGACCTCCAGGGCCTGTCGCCGGCGCAACTCGAACAGCTCGCCGCGGAAATGCGCGAGGTGCTGTGCAACCTGGTTTCCAACCGCACGGCGCACTTTGCCTCGAACTTGGGAGTGGTCGAGCTTTGCCTGGCGCTGCATACCACCTTTGACTTCAGCCGCGACCGGCTGATTTGGGATACCGGACATCAGATCTATCCACACAAGCTGATTACCGGCCGCTACCACGAGTTCGGCACCATGCGGACCAAGGGGGGCCTGATGGGCTACCCCAACCCGAACGAGAGCGACTACGACTTGTTCATGACCGGGCACGCCGGATGCAGCGTTTCGACCGCGCTGGGCCTAAAGAGTGGCGACGATCTGATGCCCGGCCAAGCCGATCGGCACTCGGTGGCCGTCATTGGCGATGGCGCGTTTCCCTCGGGCATTGTCTACGAAGCGATGAACAACACCGGCGGGCTGCGCAAAAAACTGCTGGTGATCTTGAACGACAATCAAATGTCCATCTGCCCGCGTGTCGGCGGATTGGGCGAATACTTGGACCGCCTGCGGGTCAACACGTTATATACAGGGCTCAAGGGCGAAGTCCTCAAGGTCCTCAATAAGTTTCCCTTGTTGGGCGACCCGGTCGAGCGATTTTTGGCGCAAATCAAAGAGTCGCTCAAAGCCGGGTTGCACGGCGGTATGCTCTTCGAGGAGCTTGGGTTTCGCTATATCGGACCCGTCGATGGGCACAACATTCCGCAGTTGCGGAAATATCTGAGCATGGTCAAAGACGTCGATGGGCCGGTAATGCTGCACGTGGTCACTCAAAAAGGCCACGGCTTCAAACCGGCGGCTGAAGACCCCGTTTACTTTCACACGCCCGCCCCCTTCACTCGCGAACAAGAAGGCGTGGTGGCTTTCAAGAAGTCGTCGTCCCGGGCCTACACCGACGTCGTCAGCTCGGCCGTGTTCAAGCAAATGGAACAAAACCCGCGCGTCACGGTGATGACCGCCGCGATGTGCCAGGGTACGAAGCTCGAGGCGATTCGCGACGCATTCCCCGATCGTTTTTTTGACACCGGCATTTGCGAGTCGCACACCGTCGCCTTTGCCGCCGGCCAGGCCAAGGCCGGGCTGCGGCCGATCGTCGACATTTACAGCACCTTCTTGCAGCGCAGCTACGACCAGATTTTTCAGGAAGTCGCCTTGCAGAATCTGCCCGTGACGTTCGTGCTCGATCGCTCGGGCCTGACCGGTCCCGACGGGCCCACCCACCACGGCGTGTTCGATATTGGCTACATGCGGCTGTTTCCGAATATGGTCGTGATGGCGCCGGCCGACGAAGTCGACACGCGCGCGATGATCGACTTTGCGCTTGAGCACGACCACCCGGCTTCGATTCGCTATCCCAAGGCCACGGCCGAAACCATCGAAGGCGCTCGCACGCCGGTCGAACTGGGCCGGGCCGAGGTCGTCGATTGGGGTCACGACGGCATGATCATCGGCTGCGGCACGCTCGTGACCAACTGCATCAAAGCCGCCGCCATGCTCCGCGAAGAGGGCCTGGACGTCGGCGTGATCAACGCCCGCTTCATCAAACCGCTCGATACCGAAACCATTCTGCGGGCCATCACGACCAGTCCCTTCGTGGTCACCGTGGAAGAAGCGGCCTTGATGGGCGGGTTCGGTAGCGCCGTGCTCGAAGCCGCTGCCGAAGCCGGCACCAGTGCCGCCCACGTCCGCCGACTCGGCATTCCCGATCGCTTCATCGAACACGCCGAACGCAGCGAGCAACTCACCGAGCTAGGCCTAGACGCCCAAGGCATCGCGCAAGCCTGCCGCCAAATGGCCGAAAAGCGAATTGTCAAAGCGCCCGATCGACGGCTTGTGAGTTGATTGTATTGGTTGGTGGATAGTGGTTAGTGGTTGGTTTGTAGTTCAGGCTTCAGCCTGACGATGCTTCGGCGTCCCTTGCCGACGAGCCGGACCTTATCTACTGCCAGCGCCCCAGAATTTCTTTTTCGGTGCTTTGAACCTCCGGCACCAACTGCGCGACCTCTCTTTTGGATGCGATTGTGCCAATGTGCCACTGCGGAAAGGCCTGATTGATTTGCATGACGATCCTCAACGATTGCGCGAGCGTATTTGGGTGCTGCGGGCCCAGGTCGGTGATCGGGCGGCGTTTCATGAATTGGTCACGCTCTACGAGGAACGTCTGGCGTATTACGTCCATCGATTGGTGCAGGACTCGCACCAGTCGCGTGATATTTTGCAACAGGTCTGGCTCGATGTGTTTCGCAAGCTCGGCAAGTTGCAGTCACCGGCTGCCTTTCGGGTCTGGTTGTATCGGATCGCTCATGACCGCGTGGTCACTTACATTCGACGCCAGATCGTGGATGCCGATGCCCGCGAGTTGCTTGCGGTGGATGTGACCGAAATCGAGCCTTGGAACGATCTGGATCTGCTGGAAAACGCTGAGCTGGTCCACTTCGCACTCAATAGATTGTCTGTCATTCATCGCGAGGTCATGACGCTTCGTTACTTGGAGGAAATGGATGTCCAAGAGATTGCTCGCGTGATGGAGTGTAGCGAGGGCACGGCAAAATCGCGACTGCATTACGCGAAAAACGCTATGCGACGCATCATCGAAGAGGAGCGAGGCCATGCTTGAGCGTGATTCACATCGCCAGCAAGTTCTAAAACTGTTGGCTCAAGACCAAGAAATCAACGAAACGCAATTGAAGGAGTTTCGCATGCAACTGGAATTGTCTCTCGATTCTTGGGAAGCCAACGCGAAAAAGATTCGCCTTCGCATTTTGATTGCCGTGGCCGTCTATGTGGCAATGATTTATCTTCAACCCACATTCAAGCTTGCTCGACAATCAGTCGGCGGTGGGCCAATGGCCATCGTGTATAGTATTCTCGAATGGGGTAGTCTTTTCGCATTGTTTGCGTCGTTTTTCATTGGCGTCTGGTTGGTTGGGTCGTACTTTTTCAGATACGCCCCCGGACTGAAGCGCGCACGGTTCGACGTCCAAACCGGGATGATGCTCGAGCTTCAGCAGCAAGTGGCAGAGCTTCGCGAAGAAATGAAGCGGCGGGATAAGTAGTTAGTGGGTGGTGGTTAGTAATTAGCAAATGCCACGACGCGAGCCATTGCGTAGATCACCAGCCGCCGTTGGCGGCCCGCCGGAGGCTTCTTGGAAATAGGGATTCGGTGTTAGGGATTTTGGGGATTAGCAATGCAAGAATCCCCATATAGTTCAATCGTTGAATTCACCAGACCACAGCCTCGAATCCCCATTCCGTCAGGCTAAAGCCATGACCTACAAACTAACCGCAAGCCACTAACCACTACCAGCCGTCGGCCCTGTTCCCCCTTGCTCTTTTTTCTTCTATGATCGAGGGCATGAAATCTCCCGATCCCTCCGACCCACTTCGCAAGTCTGACACGCGGCTCAAGCTGCTGCTACTCACTTCGGGCGAGCGGAGTGAGCTGAGCGCGCAGGTTGAGCGGCTGGTGCCGCTGGTTGAGCCTTTGGCCGATCTGCTGGTGCGCGATTTGAGCTTGGGCGAGGATCTGTCGACGTTGGATTTTGATCTGGCGGTCGTGGTTGGCGGCGATGGCTCGATGTTGCGGGCAGCGCACCAGATGGGCCGGCGACAGCGGCCGGTGCTGGGCGTAAATTTGGGGAAGCTAGGTTTCCTGGCCGATCTGTCGCCCGACGAATTCATTGCACAACTGCCGACGATTTGTGCCGGTGGCCTGAGGTCAGAAGGTCATTTGATGTATGAGTGCAGCGTGCTCCGCGGCGGCCGAGCGGTTCATGAGCGGCTGGGACTGAACGAAGTGGCCGTGCTAGCGGGCCCGCCGTTCGCGATCTTGGACGTCGATCTTTACGTTGACTCAGAATTGGTAACGACTTATAGTTGCGACGGTTTGATCATTAGCACGCCGATCGGTTCGACCGCTCACAATTTG
>JAYVCO010000654.1:0-2148 GCA_043749935.1 Planctomycetia bacterium | reverse complement strand
CATCCAACTTCGGAAGAGACTCTGGGCCGGATGGCCGCGGCTTATGCCTCGATCGATGGGCTGTCGCGCACGACTGCCGAATCGCGGTTCGGCAAGCTGGTGGCCAAGGTCACGGCTCGCAATCCTCACGCGGGCGTGTTCTTCACCAGCCTGGCCGACTCGCTCGACCGGTTACGCCGCTGGCCGGCGGCAGCCCAATACTATCAGGAAGCCATGACGCGGATGCCGCAATTGGTCGCTCCGGCCGGCCAACTGGGCATGATGCTGATGCGGCTGGGTGAAGAAGAGCGAGCCAAACAGGTGCTCGACGAGGCGTTCAAGATCGATCCGTTCAACGTTCGCGTCAACAACACGCTCAAAGTGCTGGAAGTTCTCGAAGGCTACGAAACGCTGGAGACCGAACACTTTCGCATCAAGTTCGCCCCGGACAAAGACAAGCTGCTCGCCCACTATATGGCCCAATGGCTCGAAGAGGTCTATCCGCAATTGGTCCGTCAGATGGGTTTCGCACCGCCGGAGAAATCACTGTTCGAGGTTTTCAGCCAGGCCAAGAACACGGACGGCCACGGCTGGTTTAGCGCTCGGATGGTGGGGCTGCCGAATATTCACCCGATCGGAGCTTGCGCCGGCAAGATCGTGGCGCTACAATCTCCGAACGAGGGCGAGCATCGTTTCAATTGGTCGCGCGTGCTCAAACATGAGTTCGTGCACGTCATCAATCTGCAACAGACGGATTTCAACATCCCGCATTGGTTTACGGAAGCATTGGCGGTGTTGAACGAGGGCTACGCGCGGCCGCAGATTTGGAACGATTTATTGGTCGAAAACTCGGCGCGTGGCAAGCTGTTCAACTTGGATTCGATTAATCTCGGTTTCATCCGACCCCATTCCAGCGCCGAGTGGACGTTGGCCTATTGCCAGGCCGAGTTGTATGCCGAGTACATGCTCGAGCGCTTCGGCGAAGACGCGATCGCCAAAATGTTATCCGCATATCACGACAATCTGACCACGCCCGAGGCTCTCCAGCGGGCCTTCTCAATCGATCAACCCGGCTTCGAGCAGGGATATCAGGAATACGTCAAGAAAATCATTGCAGGCCTGCCTGCCGGGGCGAAACAGCGCGAGATGAGCCTGGGCGAGTTGCAAAAGGCACTGGCCAAGAATGGCAAAGATCCCAATCTGTTGGCTAAGCTGGCGCAAGCGCAGTTGGACCGGCGCAATTACGCCGAGGCTCGCCGCTCGGTTGATGCGGCACTGGCCGTCGAACCCCATCACGCTTTAGCTGGCTACGTGCGAGCCCGATTGCACCTGCTCGTTGGCGAAAACAAAGAGGCGCTCGCTTGCCTCGAAGCGGCTCTGGATCGCCAGTCGCCGCAAGAAAACCTGTTGGCACTGCTGGCCGGTTTGAAGTTGAAGGCCCAAGATTATCCGGCTGCGGTCGATCTTTACGAGCTCGGCGCCCAGCGCGACCCCCAAGGCACGAAATGGCTTAAAGCGCTTTCGGTCGTGTATCTGAAGTCCGGAGACCAGAAAAAACTGACAGAGGTGCTGACGAAACTCGCGCTTGCGGATCCCGACGATTTTCCGGTGCGCAAGAAACTGGCGCAATTGGCCTCGAACGCGGGTGATTCGGCAGCGGCCGCCCGATGGGCCCTCGAGGCAATACACATCGACGTGCGCGACGCGGAAGTTCACCAGTGGCGGGCCGAATCGCTGGCTAAGCAAGGGTCGCCTGACCTGGCGGCCGAAGAATACGCCGCCTGCGTGGAACTAGACCCCGACGAGCCCAAGTTGCGGTTGGCATTGGCGGAAATGCACGTGAAATCGGCGCAGCCGGACAAGGCCAAAGCAGTTCTGGTAGAGTTGTTGAACCGTGAACCGAACTATCCAGGCGCCGCCGAAATGTTGGAGAGCATCAAGTGAGTGAAGAGACGAGTCGTCCCGCGGATAATGCGCGACCCGCGGTCACGCTGGCCAATTTCCAGCAGTTGATTCGCGACATGTACTTCGAAAAGGACGTCGCGCGCGGCATCGACGGAACGTTCATGTGGCTGATGGAAGAGGTAGGCGAGTTGGCAAGCGCTCTGCGCAACGGCGGCCACGAGGAGCGGCTGGGCGAATTTGCCGACGTGCTGGCCTGGCTGGCCA
>JAYVCO010000653.1:0-4903 GCA_043749935.1 Planctomycetia bacterium | reverse complement strand
GTCCCAATCGGCCGTGGAAAACAACACCACGTCATGCGGTAACGGCTCAGTAGGCAAATTGGCGTCCTTTCCAACAGATCGCCAGGGGCAGTCGCTCGGGATCGCTCGGAGGCTCGACCGTCAATGTACCGTTGTCACTAGCTTCCACCAACACCGCGTCTCGCTGTCGAAGAAAGCCGAGCAATTCGGAAAGACTGGCCCACCAGATGTCCGAGTGCGAGTTGATGTGGTCGATAAGTTGGCTGTGGGCGGCCAGCCGCACCGGCTCATCCTGCCATCCGTATTGATAGCGATCAGAAAAAGGGTGATCGAGATACCCAAAGATACTTCGAGCCGCCAGGTGCTGATCGAAACTTTGGCTGTAGGTATCAATCGAGTTGCCATAGCGATGATAGCAGTCGCCGTGCAACATGCACTGGGTGCTCAACGAAACCATCGGCCCCGATAAAGCTGGCGCAGTCACGAACGGCACTCGGCCCGCCCGGCCCAGCAAGTATTCCGGGTCGTTGGCGATAATCCCGCCGACGAAGCCCTCGTATCCCGAATCGGCCAGCGCTTGGACGGCATAGGGCGGATTCTGATGAAAGGGCGATACGGAAAATCGCATGGGCATTCCCTCGCGAAGATGCGCGTCGAACCACGCTCGAGAATCGTCTGCTTCGGTTCGCGCCCGTTCATAACTCCCGCCCCAGTTCGGATAGTGGTGCACCGAGTGCGAGAGCACGGAGCCACGGTGCGCGATCACCTCGCGCAACAGTTGCATGTCGCGGGCGTCGAGCGGCTGACCCGTCAGCAAACTGAGCGAAAAGGGGATTTCCTTTGCGCCGTACAACTCGACGAGTGGCCGGGCGGAACCCACGGCTTCGTCGCAGTCCAAGCGCGCGCTGACGGCCCCCGAGTAGCCTGCGGGGATTTCCGAAAGATAAGGGAAACACGGCAAATCATCGGCGCGATAGTCGCCCAAGAACGACTCGATCACGCGCCATTCCAGGCTGTCCACTGGCCCCACGGGTCGATTGAACCACAGCGCGGCGCCCGAAGCGGTTTCGCACAGAGCCGAATAGACCAAACCCTTTTGTCCCGGCGCATTGAGCCGAGCAATCAACGTCGCGCTGCCGATTCCGATTGCCGATTGCAACGACCAGGGTCCGCCGTCGAGCGTGATTCGACCAAACCCTAGATTATTCCACTCGTCGGCGAAATCGAATCGACACAATGGCCGCACGACGATCGGCGAGTTCCGTGCCAACGGATGCGCATCGTGATAGTGAACGGACGCCGGCGTCGCGTTGTGATGGGCGGTTGGTTCAACAGGGCACTCGCCCCACTGGGGCGCCAGAGCCGTGCCGTCGCGGTGTTCCAGTCCAAGGATCTCGGCACATTTTGGCCCAAGGCGGCCAAGCACGAGCGATTTCCCACCGCCAGCCAGGTGCTTCTTTAGATCGTGGCTTGCGTTGTCAGCAGGATTGACCCAGACGCAGCACCTTTCGTTGGCAGCAACCGAGTCTGCGGTGCGCGACACCTGCGCCTGGCTGAACGACCGTATCAGTGCCGCCTCGACAATTTCGCCGGCGTATTGATCGGAACTGGAGCAAACGACTTGTATTTTCATACGTTCCACGACGAAAAAGCTACTTTGCGCAGACTGTCACCTTCTTGGCAGCCAGAGGCACTCTTGAGATCTTAGAGAGACTGCGTTGCCGATTGAAGCCGACGGGGCAAGTTTTCCCGAGGAACCATCGGCGATGGCGCGGCGGATCGGCAGGCGGGTGTGGTAATCACTTGGCGCTGAAAAGTGTTGAGCGACGCAGCTCTCATGGTTTGCGGTGAAAGCAACCCGGAGATCACCGCTACGCTGCCCGCGGCTGACCGTCCGTGGTCGCCGTGGCCTTCAGGCTTTCGAGAGTGACCATGGGCAGCGGGCCCGATTTTGGAGCCGCGATGCCGGCCATGTCGAACGAGGGATCGATCAGGCCCTGTAGCTTCATGGTCTTGACGATCGGACAACTGGGCGTGTTGAGGCAGTACTGCGCAAGCCGTCCCGCGGCCAATTCCGAACGGATCTCGGTCAACGTCTCGCCATTGAAGATGTCGCCCAGAAACTGGCCGACCGAGCGGTCCCCTTGTTGATCCCAGGTTGCCAAAGGTTCGACGCCGTAGCAACACGGCATGATTCCGCGACGCAGAAAGTACATCGTCTTCCATGGCTCGGAACACAACGGCACGCCGGGTAGCGGCTCATTTTGTTCAGCAAAGTCATGGGTCTCGTTGTAAACTTTCACTCCCATGTCTTGCGACAGCTTTTGTGAGATCGGTTGCAGTTCCGCCAGCTCTTGCATCGAGAGAATTTCTTTGCCGTATTCAAAGGTATATCCGTTGTTGGTGACCGTTGGCTGACTTTCCAAGCTGTCGAGATTCAAACTGCGAAGTTTGACCTCGTCGACCCCCACTTTCTTCATGAGCTCGATATATTGCGGCAACTCAGCAACGTTGGAGCGCATGACCAAGAACGTCACAAAGACTCGCGGCAGATCGCCGTGCTCTTTTTTGTCGCGGCACAGCGCCGTCAGGTTTTCGATAATGTCGTCAAATCGTTTATTGCGGTATCGGGCGTATCCCTCCGCCGTGCTCGCGTCAATGGAAACGTAAACGATCATGTTCTTTCCCAGCATTTGCTTGCGCCGAACCGCGCCCAGCAATTGGCCGTTGGTCGTAAACGACATGAGTTTCCCGTCATCGTGGATCTTCGAAATGATTTTTCCGAAATCCTTGTGCATCGCCGGTTCGCCGATGCTACAGTCGACCACCTCGACCGCGCAGTCGTAGAAATCGCCCAGCTCCTGCAAAGTCTCGTAGGTAAATGGTGGCGAGCCGACCTCGACCATCTTGGCGTGGTCCCAGGCACAGTAAACGCAGGCCTGGTCCAGTTCCGGCAGGTTGCAGCGCACTTCCATGCTGGTGCGCAATTGAGGCGGAAACGACTTCAGGATCGCGGTGCCGGCCAGAAACTCGCGCTGGTTCAGCCGCAGGTTGCGATTGGTCTTGGTCAGAACCTTGAAAGCATGCGCGTCGTCAAACAACTCCGCCGAGCGCAACATCAGACCGAGCTCCCGCGTGTCGCCCGGGACGTCGATGATCGGACTGATCTCGAAGGACACTGGCTCGTGGGCGACACCAGCCAATTGCAGGACGCAAATGTGCCAGCCGTGCTCGAGCTCGACTGCGTCCAACATCCTTCCGTCGGCCGCGCGAACGGTGATGCTCCCTTCTTTTCCGAGGTATGCGACGGATAGCTTCGCAAAACGGGCCGAACTGTTGGGACACAAAGTAAACACGCCTTTGGTCCAAACAAAAGGACCAAAGTCGGCCTGCTCGATTTCGTTGAAGCCTTCGAGCATCTCAAAGTTCTTCAACATGCCGTGCTCCTTTCATTCATCGTGACTTCGAGCTTGCTTTCATTGGCCTCCCTCGGCGCGTCGACGAGATAGCGGAATTTGCTGCGCCATCCGCCCCGAGCCAGACCGCCGAAGTCGGTGAACTCCAGTTCGACCGCGTCGCCCCACCACTGCTCGATGCGCCGCGACACCGTCGGCCGATGTCCCAAGTCGGGCACGACCAGACGCAGCAGCGACGAATGAGCACGCTGTTCGACTTGGAACTCATCGATCCCGCCGATGCGATCCAACAGATCCTGCAAATAATGCGTCGGGTATCGGTGGTCTCCAATGCGTACGATATCGTGGACGCGACCCACGATGTTCTTCAAACAGAAGCCTTCGTCCGTAGCCTCCAAGTCACCCAGGTCGCCCGTACGATAGCGAACCAGCGGCATTGCATCGTTGCGCAGCCCCGTAAATACCAATTCGTGGGGCCCCTCTTCGTGCTCGAGTTGCTCGGGCCAGGCAATACAATCGAACACGGTCAGACGATGGTCCTTATCTTGCAGACGCTCGTAGGCCAACACGCCAAACTCGGCGTTGCCGAAACGGTCGATCGCGCGGCAGCCGAACACGCTCTCGATAGTCTCCCGTTTTCTTGCGTCCAGGACTTCGCCGGTCGATTCGAAGACTCGCACGACGCCTCGCGCATCGATCCCCTGCTCGCGAAGATACACAGCCAGCGCGTACAGCGTGGAAGGATGTCCTTGAATCAAGAACGGTCGCATGCGTCGCAACTTACGCCACGCGTCATCCAACCCCGACGAATCAAAGTTGTCGGTAAAGATATTGCACCGATTGAGAACCAGGCACTTGAGACGCTCTTTGATCCGGTCTCGCCAGGGAAACGTCTCCGGAAAACGGCTGGCCAGGTGCAATTCCTTCATGTGCCGCCGCTTGCCGGCCCATTCAAGACTGACCAGGTTGACCGCCGCGGTCCAATCCAATGCTTCTTGCGAGTAGTAGATCTGTGTGCTGGGGCCGGTCGAGCCGCCGGTTTTGCGCACATGCAAGCTGGCCAGGGAATGTCTCTTGGAAATCAATCTCGCGCCCTGTTCGCGAATGATCTCCTTCGTCAAATAAGGTACGTCCTGGAGAAAGCCCAGGTCGCGGCCGATTTTGGTCGGCTCAAAGCGAATCTGGTGGAAGAGATCCCGGTAGTAGGGCACTTCGTCCCGTGCCCGCTCCAGTTGCCGGGCCAATTGCGACTTAACCCAGACGCGACGCTCCGACAAGCTCATCCTTGTTTGCCGGCGCAAGGCATCGGCCTTCGCGCGAATGCGCCTGCCTTGATAGCATTCAGCCAAGGGGTACAAGAGCCAGGCGTTGAAGTATCGTAGCATTCGGCTCTACTTTCTAGCGAAC
The DNA here is from genome assembly GCA_043749935.1 of Planctomycetia bacterium. Lineage (GTDB taxonomy): Bacteria > Planctomycetota > Planctomycetia > Pirellulales > PALSA-1355 > PALSA-1355. The sequence continues at coordinate 101 of JAYVCO010000653.1, read as the reverse complement.
GCTGCCGGCGGCCATCAGCATACGTTCGTAGGCATCCACCAAGGCTTTTCCCGCCTGGTCCCAAGTGAAATTGGCCAGCACGTGGGTCCGCAAATCCTCGC
>JAYVCO010000652.1:0-14686 GCA_043749935.1 Planctomycetia bacterium | reverse complement strand
CGGAGACAAGTTTTGAATCACCAAATCGTGAGCGAAGGACTTCAGTCCGTAGCTCACGTTCTCCTCCAACCTACCGGCTTCAGCCGGTAGTAGTTCAGTATCTCCAGATCCTGGTCGCGGGGAACCGGACGCATAAGATGAACAGCGTTGCACGTGGAAACAAAATCGATCCCGATGACGTTCCGCAGCCAGGCGGGACTCTTGGGTCCGGCCCCTGGACGCGTCTGGTCATAATCGTACGAGACAGAAGCCCCCAACTCGAACAGCCTCGCCACCGCGCGTCGCTGCTTGTTGGCCTTATTCACTTGCACGGCCAACAGGACGCATAGCCCGCCGGTGAAGAGCAACAGGGCTCGCAACGAAAACCGAAACCAGCGACTCTTTGCGCCATTATTCATAAGGACCATTCTACCGTTCCCGCGAACCCCGAACCGCCCGCGACGGTCTCTTTAGTTCTGCCGCCGTAACTCCTGTCCCCAACCGGTAAAACCGGCATTCGGGGCGGGCTAAATCGGTTGTCAGCCTTGGCTGGGCAACGTATGCTAATATGCTTGCACGAAATGGCTTTCGACTCTGTTTTTTAGAGCTTTTGGGGAGGTACCGTGGCTTCGACGACCAAGCAGCGCACCGGCCGGCAGATGCAGTGTGGCTCGGACATTCTGGTGGAATCACTCATCAACCACGGCGTGGACGTGATCTTTGCCTACCCGGGCGGCGCGAGCATGCCGCTGCACCAGTCGCTGACCGCCTATAAGGACCGCATTCGCACCATCCTGCCGCGCCACGAACAAGGCGGCGGGTTTGCCGCGCAGGGTTACGCCCGCACGACGGGCAAGCCCGGAGTGTGCATGGCCACCAGCGGTCCCGGCGCTACGAACCTGGTCACTTGCATCGCCGATGCCAAGCTCGACAGCATTCCCTTGATCGCCATTACTGGCCAGGTCAAAACCGGCGTGATCGGCACCGATGCCTTTCAGGAAACTCCGATCGTCGAAGTCTGCCGCGGCATTACGAAACATCATTATCTGATCACCGATATCAACGACGTGGCGCGCGTCGTCCGCGAGGCGTTTCATATCGCCACCACGGGCCGGCCCGGTCCGGTCTTGATCGATTTGCCGAAGGACATCCAGCAGGCGCAGATCATTGCCGACTACGACGCGCCGATGAACCTGCCGGGCTATCACGTGGAAGATCGCAAGGCCAAGGCCGAGCAAATCGCCCAAGTGGCGGCCGCCATCAAGCGGGCGAAGCGGCCCGTGATTTACTCCGGCGGCGGCGTCATTTTGGGCGGCGCCAGCGCCGAGCTGCGAGAGCTGGTGCGCAAGACGAACATTCCAGTGACGATGACGCTGATGGGCCTGGGAGCCTATCCTGGCGACGATCCGCTGTCGCTCGACATGCTGGGCATGCACGGCAGCGTGTATGCCAACTACGCGGTCGATCAGGCCGATCTGCTGTTGGCCTTTGGCGTGCGGTTTGACGATCGCGTGACGGGCAAGGTCTCGGAATTTGCCAAGCACGGCAAGATCGTCCACATCGACATCGATCCTTCGGAAATCAACAAGAACAAAGAAGCGCATATTCCGATCGTCAGCGACATCAAATACGCGCTGGCGGAATTAAACAAAGTCGTCGAAGCGCCGGAAGACCTGAGCGCGTGGCACGCCCAGATCGCGGCCTGGAAAAAGAGCGACCCGTTCAAGTTCGGCAAGAACGACCACTCGATTTCCTCGCAATGGGCGATCCATCAGCTTTGGCAGTTGACGAAAGACATGGACACGATCATCACGGTCGGCGTCGGTCAGCATCAGATGTGGGCCGCTCAACATTACAAGCTCCGAGAGCCGCAAACCTGGTGCTCCAGCTCCGGCTTGGGCACGATGGGCTTTGGCTTGCCGGCCGCCATGGGCGCGAAGGTCGCGCATCCGGACAAACTGGTCATCGATATCGACGGCGACGGCAGCTTTTTGATGAACATTCAGGAGCTGGCAACCTGCTTCTGCGAAAAAATTCCGGTCAAGGTGCTGCTGCTCAACAACCAGCACCTGGGCATGGTCGTGCAATGGGAAGACCGCTTTCACGAAGGCAACCGGGCACACACCTATCTCGGGCCCATCGACAACCCGGAAGCGATCGGTCAGGGCGATGCCAAGAACCCGGCCAAGCGCTATCCCGACTTCGCCGCCATTGCCAAGGGCTTTGGCGCCGGCTCGCGCTACGTGAAAGAAAAGTCGGAGCTGGTCGGCGCCTTGAAAGAAATGATCGAGTATCCCGGGCCGTACGTGCTCGACGTCGAAGTGCCCTATCAAGAGCACGTGCTGCCGATGATTCCCGGCGGCATGACGGTGAAGGATTTGATCAAAGAGTAGCGGCGCCGCTCGTGGGTTAGTGCTCTCTGGGCGTATGGCGCCCACCTTTTCGCCAATTTCTCCGGTGGAAGTTTCGCATCGCGCGCGCCTGCCCGCTGTCGCCCCCGCTGCGCATCGATTACGATAACGGGCGCCGCTTCTTAACGACGACTCTTGCACCCTGGACCCCCGCTTCTGCTCATGGCCACGCAATCGAAATCCGCGAAGACAAAATCAATAAAAGCTCCTTCCGCGCAGCCAAAAAAATCAGCCGCCCCGCGTCGCGGCGCACTTGAGAAAGCCGCCAACAAAAGTGCGGCTCCCGTTGCCGTCGGAAGCGTCAACCACAAGCGGGCTTTCAAAATGGTGATGGAGTTGATGGCCATCCCCGGCACCAGCGGCAAAGAGGGGGCGGTGGCGAAGTACATTACCAAAACGTTGCGCGAGGCCGGCGTGCCCGCGTCGGCGATTCGCAGCGACAACGCCCATAAAAAGACGCCATTGGCCGGTGAAGTCGGCAACCTGATCGTGCAATTGCCTGGCACCATCCCGGGTCCGCGACGATTACTGATGGCCCACATGGATACCGTGCCGATTTGCGTCGGATCGAAGCCGGTGCGCAAAGGCGACGTCGTGCGATCCGGAAATCCAAACAGCGGGCTGGGCGCCGACGATCGCTCGGGCGTGGCCGTCGTGCTCAACACGGTGCTAGAGATCCTCGAGCGTAAACTGCCCCATCCGCCGCTGACGTTGTTTTGGCCCATTCAGGAAGAAGTCGGGCTGCACGGTGCGCATCACGTGCAACTGAGCATGCTCGGCAAGCCACGCCTGGCGTTCAATTGGGACGGCGGACCGGCCAGCAAAGTGACGATTGCCGCCACGGGCGGATATCGCTTGCAGATTGTCGTCAAAGGCCTGGCCGCTCATGCCGGCGCCGCGCCCGAGCACGGTATCAGTGCGATTGCGATCGCATCGCTGGCCATAGCCGACCTGGTCCGCGACGGCTGGCACGGACAGATTGCCAAGGGGAACCATACCGGAACGAGCAACGTCGGCTACATCCACGGCGGAGAAGCCACGAACGTAGTGACCGATCGCGTGGAGCTAAAGGCCGAAGCTCGCAGCCACGATCCGGCATTTCGCAAGCAGATCGTCGATCGCATCGAGAAAGCCTTTCAATCCGCCGCCACCCAAGTGCGCAGTGCCAAAGGAGAGTGTGGGCGCGTAGAATTCTTCGGGCGGCAAGATTATGAATCGTTCAAGCTTCCGGCCGACGAGCCTTCAGTGCTGGCTGCCCAGCGCGCGATCCGCGCGATTGGGTTGGAGCCAAACCCGGCCGTCAGTAACGGAGGCTTGGATGCAAATTGGATGACCGCGCACGGGATTCCCACGGTGACGCTCGGCTGTGGCCAAAGTCAGATTCACACGACTAGCGAATTCCTGGATATCGAAGCCTTTCGCCAGGCCTGCCAGATCGCGCTGCACATAGCTACTGAGCGGGCAACAGGGGCCACCGAAACGGTCTGATGGCTTCTCGGGGGAGCCTGCTATGGAACTCGACGACGAACTTTGCCTCTGCTTTCACGTCACGAAACGCAAGGTGATCAACTACATCCGCGTCGAGAAACCATCGCGGCCGGGGCAATTGAGCGATTGCTTTGGCGCCGGGACCGGCTGCGGTTGGTGCCGGACCTACCTGCGACACTTGTTTGAGCAGTCGCGTGGCGGCGAGGCGAAACCGTTGCCCGAGCCGACCGCCCAGGAGCATGCCCAGGCCCGGGCCAAGTATGTGCGTGCCGGCGGCGGAACCCCGCCTCCGGGAGCAACGCCGATCGAAGAAGCCCCCGAATAGACAATAAATTTGGCGGTTTGGCAGTGACTAAGAATAGTTCTCATGCCAATCTCAATCAAAACTAGCGGACGGGCCACAAATGCGGTATGTTAGTGACTTATGCGTGGGCTGGGACGCGCCTGAGCTGGCCAATCTGTCCCGCAGTCCGACCACATATCGACCATCAGCCTGAAAGTGCACAAATGGCACGAAAAGTACTTAACCGCAAGGAGTTGCGCGACGAGAACGACGCCGCGGAACGAGAGGCAAAGACAACCAAGAAGAAGCCGGTTAAGGCCGACGGGGACGAAGGCAAGAAGAAGGTGCCGGTAAAGCGAAAAAGCCGTGCCAAAACAGCCAAGGAAGTGCGTCTCAAAGCGTTTTGGGGAGTGTTCAACCAGTCGATGAAACGGGTCGCGCTCTTCGACTATAGCCAAAAAAAGCAGGCCGACAAGAAGGCGGTCGAGCTCTCGACGTCGGCAAAATCTCCGCACTTCGTGCAGCCCGTCAAAGAAGTGATCGAAGAATAGGGCCAGCCCGAGGGGCCAATTCGCTCGCGTTAGCAGGGTACCTTCGCTCGAACCGATGTACCCTCTTTGCAAATGGCCAATTGCCGTGGCACCTGCGAGCCGTTTCTACTTCTCCGATGTTTAAGGCTGCGTTTCGTGCTGGAGTTGCGTCAGGACAGTGTTTGCTGGATTCGGCGGTTGCTTGACTCGACGCGCGTTTGAGTCGAAAATCGCATTGAAAGAAACCGTTCGTCCCAGCGTACTTCCAGCACGCAAGCCATCCGGCAACTTTGCATCCCCGTGGTACGAAGCACCCCCTTGTGGTGCGCGCCTGGACTGGCTCTCGACCATTTTTAGACGCAAGCGCTTGTGAGAGCGATCACTTATGGAATTCAAGCCAGGCCATACGGTCGGCATCGACCTTGGCACCACGTTTTCGACGCTTGCCCAACTGGACAAAGACGGCAACCCCGTTGCGATTGCCAATGAGGAGGACGAGGTCGAGACGCCCAGTTTGATTTTGCTGGCCGAAAGCGGCCACGTTCTGGTCGGACCCAGCCGCATGCGGGCCGCTATGGAAGACCCCGATCACGTGGTCGATCGGGTGAAGCGCCACATGGGCAGCAACGAGTTCAAGCGGACGTTCGACGGCCGCGAAATCACGCCCGAGTTTCTCTCGGCCCTGATTCTCAAGAAACTTCGCCAGGACGCTGAAAAACGCATCGGCAAGATCGGCAACGCGGTAATTACCGTGCCGTATTACTTCAACGACGCGCGGCGCAGAGCGACCGAGGATGCCGGGCGAATTGCCGGCCTGCACGTGATCGACATCATCAACGAGCCGACCGCGGCAACCTTGACTTACGCCTGGAAACGTGGCGAGTTGGGCGCGACGAGCGGCACGCCGAAGCCTCACCTGGCTTTGGTCTACGATCTGGGCGGCGGCACGTTCGACGTCACGGCCGTTCGCTATACGCCCAGCCACTTTCAAGTGCTGGCCACCGATGGCGATGTTCACTTGGGCGGTATCGATTGGAACGATCGGCTGGTGGACCACGTGGCGGCCGAGTTCAAGGGCCGCTATGGTCTCGATCCGCGCGAGTCGCCCGTCACGTTGCAGATGCTGCGACACGATTCTGATCAGGCAAAAGTCACGTTGTCCGAGACTCATTCGACCACGATTTCTTGCCGCCACGAAGGCAAGGCCATGACCGTGCAAATCACGCGCGATCAATTCGAGGAGATGACCGCCGATCTGCTGCAGCGCACCGCGGACACGGCCCAGTTGGTGTTGGAGCAGGCCGGTGTGACCGCCGATCAACTCGATGCCGTGGTACTCGTGGGAGGTTCGACACTGATGCCGAAAGTTCCCGCGATGCTCAAGCAACTGACCGGCAAGGAGCCGTACGCCGGTCTTTCGCCGCACACCGCCGTGGCCCAAGGCGCGGCGATTCACGCGGCCATTCTCGAGGCCAAGTACCGCGGCGAGTCGAGCGAGCTGGCCGAACGGATTCGCAAGTTGCTGCGCGGCGTCAAGCAAGAGGATGTCAATTCGCACGGGCTGGGCGTCGCTGCACGCAACCCCAAGACAGGCAAAACGGTCAACCACATCATGATTCCGCGCAACAGCAAATTGCCGGTCGAGGTGAAACGCACCTTCCTCACCAGCGAGCCGAACCAACAACGGGTGAGCGTCAAAGTGATCGAAGGTGACGCCCCCGACCCGGCCGCCTGCTCGCTGGTGGGCAATTGCCGCATTACCGGTCTGCCCAAGGATCTGCCCAAAGGATCGCCGATCGAGGTCACCTATGCGTTCGACGCATCGGGCCGGGTGCGCGTCCGCGCTCAGGACAAGACCGGCGGCAAAGAGGCCGAGATCGAAATCGAGCGAAAAGGGGGCCTAAGCGCCGCCCAGCTCGACAACTTCACGAGTATTGCCGATTCTTACCGGGTCGACTAAGGCCACGCTTTGCGGCTAAAATCGAGCTTTGTGGCTGCCTGGCCGATTCCTTCATTCTCAACCCTTGAGTTTGCTCTTACCAGATGTCCAAAACGCTCGATGTCTATCGCGACTGGCTCAAGATTGCCGACACGGATCGGCCGCTCAACCACTATCAACTGTTGCGGCTGAAGAAGTTCGAGGACGATCTGGCCAAAGTTCGCGAACACTATCGCAAGATGAACAGTTTCGTGCGCAAATATGCGGCCGGCGAGTTCGCGAAGGAATCGCAGGACTTGCTCAACGAGTTGGCCAAGGCCATGCTCTGCCTGACCGACACGCGGCGCAAAAGCGAGTACGACGCGACGCTGGGCCGCAAACAGGCCGGCTCGACCAAGGCCCGTTCTTTCGAGGAGATTCTGCTGGCGACGAAAGTCATCGAGCAGGCGGCTCTCGATAAGGCGCGCAATTTTTCTAAGGCGATCGGCGTGGAAGTGCGCGATGCGCTGGTGCAACAAAAGCTGGCCAAATACGAAGCCGTTCTGCCCGCTTATGCCGAATCGATCGGCTTGCCCTATCTCGACCTGACCGACATCCCGCTCGACTTGCGGCTCATCAAGCAAGTGCCGCCAATGATCGCCCGCCAGCATTCGTGCGTGCCGGTGATGGTCGACAACAAGCAACTGTTGGTGGCCTCGCCGAATCCGTTGGACCCAAACGTCGAAGAAGAGCTGCGATTGCGGTTCGGCATGCCGGTGCGAACCGTGTTGTGCACTCCGGCCAACATCAACGACGTGCTGACGAAGTACGTCCCACGCGATGGTTCGGCGCCAGAACCTGCGCCGGTGGCAGCAGAGCCCGTTGCCGCCGCGCCTGGGCAACCGGCGGCGCCCGCAGCTCCGGCTGCGGCACTCCGCCCCACCGGACCGTTGACGCCGGAACAGAAGAAAGACCGCTTTGTATATTCGGTCCTTTCGCTCAATGTCGGCACGTTCACGATCATCGGCTGCGTGCAGTTCACGCAATTGTCGTGGTTGATCTACTTGCCGCTAGGACTGGCGCTGGCCGGAACCGCGTTTGCGATCACCTGGAAGCAAATGTCCCGACCACGGTAAATGGGCTGCGCGACTCAGCCCAGGAGCTTTTTGAGCCGCTCGCGAGTCTCGGGCAGATTGTATTCCGACTTGCCAAACCCTTTCTCGGCACCGGCCGCCACTGCCTGTTCTTGATACTCGGGATAGTTCGTGACTAGCATCACGGGTACGGCGGCCAAAGCCGAGTCGGATTTGATTTGCTTGATGATCTCAAGGCCATCGCTGTAATCCGCGTCCAGCTTACGATTGATCAGCACCAGGTCGAATGGCCCGGATCGCAACTTGGCCATGGTTTCCGTCGCATCGTGCGCCTGCGCCACCTCGGCGCCGAACTGCGTCTCCAGCAAGTGCCGAATGGCCCCATGGTCGGGCCGGCATTGGCCGACATCAAGAACGCGTTTCATAGTGGTTAGTGGGGGGTGGATAGTGGTTAGTAAGGAAAGGGTGAGCCCAGCTCATCGGTAAAATTATATCGCTTTCTCCAACACCTAATGCCGAATCCCCAACCCCTACCGAACTACTCTTATTTGCTCTCGATGCAGAACAGATGGTCCTTGTCGGCAATGAACAACTTGTTGTTGGCCACCACGGGCGTGCTGTAGACCGAGCTGGACATAGGATTCTCGGCAATCAGGTCCATTTCCTTCGAGAGCCGGAACACGGCAATGTCGCCATCCTCGTCGCCGATATACACCTTGTCTTCGACGATCATCGGCGAGCCCCAGGCGGCGGCCAGCATGTCGTGCGTCCAATGCGGAATGCCGGTCTTGGCGTCGAGGCAGTGAAACAGACCGCTAAAATCGGCCACGAACAGCAGTCCGTCCTTGATGGCCACGGTGCCGCAGGTCCGATGCATCGTCTCCTCGAACTCGATCTTCTTGTTCTTGTTCGTATCGTACGAGGCGTAGTGCCAAACGACCGCCGAATTCGGATTCTCCCGCGCCACTTCGCCTTCCTTGGTGTTCACCGCCTGCATCCGATGGTGCGGAATAGGTTTGCTCAAGTCTTTGACGTTGAACGCCAGTTCCGAGCTGACGTCGCCGCGCTTGGTCGGATCGATGCACCACAAATGCCCAACGCCCTCACCGTGCTCGGGATCTTCGCCCACGCCGACATAGACCAGGCCATCGTGGATCACCGGAGTGCCGATGATATGGTTGCGATCGGCCCGGCCGCCGAGCACGTATTTCGATTCTTTTGGATTGCAGTCGAATTTCCACAGCAACTCGGGCTTCTTGTCTTTCTGCGTTCCGTCGCCGCGGAAGCTATACAGCCAGCCATCGCCGCCACCGAACAACACTTGCGGCACTCCGCCCAAGACCGCGTAAGCCGGCGAAGACCATTGGCCGTGCAAGACGTTGGTGCCCGGCGAATTGTCGGTCCAAATGACTTTGCCCGTTTTCTTGTCCATCGCCACGAATGTGGGCGCCGCGGGAGCCGGCAAATTGATGTGTCCCTCGTCGACTCCGTTCGAAGTGTTGACATACAGAATGTCACCGACCGCGGTCACCGAGCAACTGCACATGTTGTGCTGCGAGACACCCAAATCCAGCATCATGTTTAAACGCCAGATGACGTCGGCTTCGTCCTTGTCGTCGGTGTTGATCAGCTTGTAAGCGCTCAGCCGCGTGGGGCCTTCGGACCGCAGGATGACTTCGCGTTCGACGCCACTGGCGGGCTTGAACGTGATCGTGAAATTCTTACCCTCGGCCACGGGCTTGGCGTCGTCGGGTAGCGGTAGCCCGGCAGCCTTGAATTCAGCGGCCAGGCCGGGCGTGATCTTTCCGGCCTTCAGCCCCGTCTGCACATCGGCCAGCTTGTCTTTGGCCGGGTCGTCGTTTTTGACGATGTCGAACAGCCGGCCCGGGTCTTTCGTCACCGGCCCGTCGTCCTTGTTGTCGTGAAAGCCTTGCGTATCCAGGCAGACGACTTCGCCGCGGCTGGTGACGTACCACAGCCGGTTGCCTTCGACCAGCGGCGTCGAGCAAATGCCTTGCAGCGGCCAGTCGTGGACGCGGCCGGTGGGAAGCTTTTCATTCGAATGCTGCCAGAGAAATTTTCCGTCGGCTTCGCTAAAGGCCAGCAGCACGCCCAAGTCGACCGTGGCGGGGTAGCGCTTCAGATAGGCGCCGCCATTGTTCGTGCCGACATAGACCTGGCCATTGGCGACCACTGGGTTGCCGTACGATTGTGAGCCCAAGTGAGAGACCCAGTTAATGTTCTTCGAGCCTTCCTTGACCCACTTGCCTTCTTTGTCAAACGACCCGATCGCCCATTCCGTGGGGATATTCTTGCCTTCGGGAGTGTTGTTGCGCAGGCTCGAACCGCCCCACTGTCCCCAATCCAAAGGACCGACGCCTTGCGGCGGATTGTCAGGCGACTTGGTGCCGGTTTTGGGCGTGGGCGCCTTGGCCAGCAAAACCGTCTTCGCGGACTGTCCTGGCTCGGCGCCCGCGGGCTCGACGCCAAAAAGTCGCGAAAGGCCGAAGATGGCCAATCCCGAAATCACTACCACGCTGAATGTCCAATGAGCCGTTTTCATAGCGAATTCATCTCTCCCGACGAAAGTCGTGTTGTTGTGATGCTTGAGGGCCGGCGCTTGCAACGAATGGTCGCTCGCAGGCTGCCGGCCGGCGAGGCCTGTCGCAAAACAAACGCTCGTGACTACTTAGGGGTGTTCTTCGTGATCGTGACGTTATCGATGAAAATCTCGGAGTCGTTGTCCGAACGTTCAGCCAAATCGCCTTGTGTCTCGATGTGGATCGCATTGCCAAACAGGCCGGGGCTGCCGACCAGGTTGGGCTCTTCATCGACCGCTTCGATCGTCCAGGCGCCAGGCTCGGCTTCGCCCCGCTTCCAGACCTTGGCCTTGAGCACGGCCTTGCCGCCTTCGGCTGCGGCGCGAAATTTGATCGTGTACCACTCGTTTTTCTGCCACGGGAATGGCACCGACTTCGAGAACCGTCCCAACTGCGGCGTCCACGAGCGAATCTGAATTTGTTGGCTGGCGCCCATCAAGTCGCAAGTGTAGCGCTGGGCGATGACGCCGGCGTCGGGCAACTTCTCGCTCTTGCTCGCGCCGAGCACGTCGGCTTGAATCGTGTAGTCGTGCAGATCGGTATGCCCCATCCACGATTGACTGCGCGTGCCCTTGGGAATCGTCGTGAGCTTGACCATGACCTTGTTGCCATCGATCTCGCGGATCACGTGCCGATAACGGGCGCCGACCCAGGTGATCGGCACCTCGCCGTCACTAAAGTCGAATTTCCACGGCAGATCAGGGACCACGCGAATCCGAGCTTGAGCCTGCAAGTCACCGACTTTCGCGGTCAGTATCGACGCAGTATGCGCTGCGGCGCTGGCGGCCAAAAAATTGCCCTCTTTGGTAATCTCGCCCGGTCCGGCCAGCGAGAAGTTGGCGGTGCTGTTTTTCAGGAATTGTCCACGCGAGTTAAACAGACGCACCGTGAACTTTTGGTGCGTGCCCGGCTTCAGCAGCACTTCGGCCGGCACGACTTGGGCCGTCGCCGGCTGGTCATCCTTGCCGACTGGTTTTTCTTGCGGAAGTTCGGGCCGGGCAGTGGCAGCCGGTTTGGCATCGGCCTTACCCAGGCAATACATCTGCGCACCGGTGGGAAGATAGATCCGGCCGTGCGAAATAATCGGCGAGCCAGTGACTTCGTCCTCCTCGTCCAAGCGAAGCGTGTGCGTTAGCTTCACGCCGTCCTTGGTGGGTAGAAAAACATGCCAGGCGCTGGTCGTACAGGCATAGATTTTCCCGTCTCCATAGACGGGGCTCGATCGCACGATGGTGCCGGTCATTTTGGCCGGCTTCTTGCCGATTTGCTGGCCGGTGGCGACGTCGACGATGAACATTTTTCCGCCATCGTCGAGAGCGTACAGCCGACCATCGACCAGCAGCGGCGAACCCTTGCCGTCCATGCCCGGCACGCGCCACAGCTCGCCCGTCTTGGTGATGTCACCTGTCTTGGAGCCGTCGATGCCCACGATGCTGCCCATCGTGACGTTGTCGATATTCTCTTCGGCGTGGGCCATGTACACGCGGTCATGATCGATGACCGGCGAAACGTTCAGACCGCGGCGGGCGGCGAGCTGGAAATTCCAGATCGGTTTGCCGGTGCGCGGTTGCCAGGCATAGACCCCGCCGTCGCCCGAACCAAACACCATCGCCGCCTGACCGTTTAGCACTCCTAGCGCCGGCGTGCTGTAGGTCGTGTCTTCGGGCAGCGGTCGAGTCCCATTGAACCAGATCGGCTCGCCGGTATCTTTGCGAAACGCCAGAAAGCGATGCGCGGGTCGGGCCATGTCTCCCCAGCCGGTGAGCACGCCGCTGATCAGCACCAGGTCTTCGAAAATGACCGGCACGTTCGTGCGTCCACCATAGGTGGTCAGCACGCCGTACTCTTCGTTGAGCGAATGCTTCCAAAGCGTCTTGCCAGTCTCGCCGTCGAGACATTGGAAGTAGGCCCCCACACCCATGGCATAGATATGGCCGGTCGTTGGATCGCCGACGCAACTCGACCAACCAACCCGTTCGGCGGGAGCATCGGATAGAAAGACATTGAACTTATTGTCCCAGATCTTCTTACCGGTTGCCGCATCGACGCAGATGACTTTTTCGCCTTCGCGCGTCGTGCCCGGCTCGGATCGCACGATGGTATAGAGCTTGCCGCGCAAGAGGATGGGGGTCGAGATTCCGCCAAGCTCGGCGTTCTTCCAGAGCACGTTGCCGTTGGGACCTCCGGCCGGGTCCCACTTATCGATCAAGCCGGTCTCGCGCGAAACGCCGTTTTGTTCCGGGCCGCGCCAGCTAGGCCAATCCAGCGGATCCGCGTGATTCGGGGCGGCCGCCAGCGGCTCGATCAGAACCGTAACTAAGAGCGCACAGAATAGAGTGAACACCGAAGCGGAGAATGGCTGAAGGCGGTTCAATGTCATTTCGGGCTCGTGAAGGAAGGCGTGGCAAATTGCGCGGGTTGCGATTCTTGTTCTGTCTAGAATACGACGCGTCGAGAAGCGGAGCAAGTCGCACGAGCACCCTTTGATTTCGGCGGCTAATCAAAAGGTGGCAGCTCGGTATTTCAAGGAGAATCTCAGGGATTTTGCCGTATGGGGCAGTGTGGCTTACGGTCTGTCTTGTCCCTCAATCAAACCACTCATCCGCCGGATCGAATTTTGGAAACACAACGACGAGCACTTTCATGCGGCCCACTGCCCGATGGCGCACGCCGGGCCGAATCAGCACACAACTTCCCTGGGCCAAGGGCACCAGTTGGCCGTCGAGCTCCATCTCGGCGCCGTCTTCGCACTCGAGAATATAGTAGACCTCAGTCAAGAGCCGGTGATAGTGGGTGCACGCATCGAGCGAGATTTCGGTTTGGTGGATAGTGCCCGGAAAGTCCTCGACGTCACCAAATGCCCGCCTGGCCGTGCCGCAGGGGCAGCTTAAGCCGGGAAGTTCGGCGAAATCCACGATCTCGAAGCGCTGAGCGTTTGTAGGCTGGGTCATGTAGGTAGACCGTATGACGCGACGAGCTAGAAAGCCGCCAGACGGGTGCTGCGCGCGGCAACCAATTCGATGCCCCGGCCAGGGCAGACCCCAGCGGCACTCGGTTCGTCAAGCTTTGACCAACCGGCAGGCTCACCATAGCAGATCCCCACGGAGGAGGCTATTGGCGGTGCTGGCAGCCTGTTGCAATCGTCAAGGTTTCGCTGCCTTACGCGCGTGGAAATGTCTACGCAACAGTTGATGTAAACCATTCGCTGAAAAATACTTCTGCATTCTCAAGGGCTCTGCGCCAGCCAGCCGATACGGTAGTTGTTACCTGCCGAGGATCGCGTGCCACCGAGGCACGTACAAGGGCGCGTCAGAACAACCGGATCGGACTTTTCGAGTCAAGGATTGGCTCGACCGGACCTGGCGCAATAAACCGTGTGAACTGCTGGTTTCGACCCCACCTTCCCTGCCTGGCACTGCCAACCAAACCACACCTACGTCGGCTCGAGCGATCAACGAGAGCTAACGATCGGATGTAGTTCCAACGTACGTGTGTCGTACGTGGGAAGGCCGTGACTCGTTTTGCCAGGTAGGGTGCACGCTATCCGCAGTTCAATTTAAGGAGACGTTGCTCGATGAAATGGAACATGGTTTTTGGAGCGCTAGTAGTCAGCGTAGGCCTGTGCAGCCAGAGCTTCGGTTTCGAGCTCTTGGACCGCATGCTCGGCCTGAACGACTGCGGCTGCAACAGCTGTTGCCAAAAGTCGTGCGAACCGGCTTGCGGCTGCGATAAGGGTTGTGAACCCTCTTGCTGCCAGGCTCCGGCTTGCGCGGCTCCGTCCTGCTGTGCAGCGGCGCCCTCGTGCGCTGCCGCCCCGTCGTGCTGTGCAGCACCTTCGTGCGGCCAGCAAAAGTGCTGCCACAAACGTCACCGCTGCTGCGGTGGTCTGTTTGGTGGTCTGCACGACAGTTTGTTCGGCTGTGGCTGCAACAAGGGTTGTGGCTCGTCTTGTGGTGGTTGTGCTGCTGCGGCCCCGAGCTGCGGTTGCGCGGCTGCTGCCGCTCCGAGCTGTGGCTGTGCGGCTGCTGCTCCTAGCTGTGCCGCTGCACCCTCTTGCGGTTGCAACAGCGGTTGCGGCAATGGCTGCTGCAAGAAGCGTTGCCATCACTCGTGCCTGCTAGACTGCTTCCGCAGTCGCCATTGCTGCAAGAAGTCTTGCGGCAACACCTGCAGCACCTGCAATGCCGAACCGGCTTGCGGTTGCACCGGTGGCAGCACCACGACTGCCGCCCCGGCTGATGACGCTGCCCCCATGCCCCCGGCCCCGACTGCCGACCCGTCGGCTTCGATCCAGGGCAAGCGCCGCATCGTCAGCGCTAGCAGCAAGGTCGTCCGTCGCAACTAAGCATTAGTTCACGGACTGGAGAGAAGTAAGTTTAAGCC
>JAYVCO010000651.1:0-2156 GCA_043749935.1 Planctomycetia bacterium | reverse complement strand
CTCGCTTGCGCTTCGGGCTAGTGCTCGAATTTCCGTTTTGAGACAGAGCCTAGATCGTTCAGCACCAAGGCTATCTTGCCAAGCAGAACAACGTCGCGCTCGAAGCCGGCGATGCGAGGCCGTGAGCTCCGAGCAACGTATAGCCGTTCAGGTCGAGGAGGGCTTGGTCTACTTCGTACTCGCGTACAGCGCCGAGTTTGTGCTGGGCGCGCGTGAACTTGCCCGTTTCACGGGTCGGACTGGAGTCCGGACGGCCGAGCCTGGGCCGCGTCTTCTTCAATGCTTCCCTTCGAGCTTGATCAGCGGGGGTGCGGTTTGTTCACCTGCGGGTGGCGCAGCCGAACCTTCTTTCGTCAACTCCACCAGAAAATTGTGAAGTTTGGCCGCCGATTCTGGGATGAGCTGCGGCGCCGCGGCTTGGGGCGGGCCGTAGAAGGCCGCGGCGGCACCTTGGTCGATTTCCAAAAGCGAGCCGTCGAGCGAAGCGCCCAGAAACAATCCCCGGCTACGCGAATAAGAAAAAATCTCGGCCTTGAGTTCAGTATCGGTGGCGGCGGCAGCGTTGCGTCCCACAGGACCGGCCGTGACGGCAGCGTCAACCCCGACTGTGAATTTGCCTTTCATCAATCCTTCGACCCCCTTGCGCGTCGTGAAGACCAAGACGACGTCGGTGCCTTGGATCCCGGCTTGCCAGCCGACGCTGCCGCCGGTCAGCGTGACGAACTGCGGCAAGGTCCATTGGCCTTGGGCGTCGCGCACCATCACCACGCCGCGTCCCCGCCGCACGCCGGCCACCAAGCCGATCTTGATGACATTGGGAACGACGGCCACGCCTTGGGCCTCGGCCAACAAGCGTTGGGGAATCTGCTTGCCGGGAATGGCGATCAGTTCGCCGAGCACTTGCCCCGATTCTTGGACCGTTTCCGTCGGCGTGTCTCCCGCCGCTGCAGGAGCGGCGGACATTTCCCAGCCTAAAATCAGCATCAGAACTAAGTATCGTCGCATGATCGAACTCCATTTCGCAGCGTAGAGAACCAGCCGGCCGAAGTGACCGCAAAAAGTCGAATTATCATCCTAGCCGAGATGCTCGATTCGAGACATGCTAATTTCGCCGAATCGTTGAGCTGGGGTGCATGTCAGATTTGCGTGGTTTGCTTACGAAATCGTAGGCACGGTGTAATGGGCGGACGGGGGGCAATGCCCCTGCGTGAGGCATAAACAGAATGGGTCGGCGCGGCTGCCGGCTGAAAAAACGCATTGACGCCTGGGGTGAGGTGCCTATAATCGCCGCCCTCTTCTGTCGAGGAACGGTCGTCATCCTCGCATTCATTTATCCCGCTGAGCTTCCGTATGCGAGTTCGTTGGATCGTCATTTGTTGTTTTCTAGCAGGCTGCGGCACAACGCGTTGGAGCGATACCAAGCGGACCGCAACCGAGCAGATGCTGGTCTCCGATGCGGTCGAGCGGGCGATCAGTCAGATCGACTTTCAGGTGCTGACGGACCAGGAAGTTTTTCTGGAGACGAAATACTTGCAGGACGTGACCGACAAGGATTACATCATCAGCACGCTGCGGCAATATATGCTGGCCAGCGGCTGCGTGCTCAAAGAAAAGCGCGAGGAAGCGAGCTATATCATCGAGGCTCGCGCCGGCGCGGTCGGGACCAACCGCCACGACTTGCTGTGGGGCATTCCGTCGATGAACCTGCCCACCGTCTCCATGACCGGGGCCACCGTTCCCAATTCGATTCCCGAGATCGCTCTGGCCAAGCGGACGGATCAACAAGCGGTCGCGAAACTGGCCGTGTTCGCCTACGAACGGACCACCGGCCGGCCCGTCTGGCAGTCCGGGAACGAAAAAGTCGCCAGCCAAGCGCGCGACTTGTGGATGTTTGGGGCGGGCCCCTTTCAGAATGGGACGATTTATGAGAGTCCCAAGTTCGCGGGTGGGAAGATGCCGCTCGTCGCCGACGATCCCAGCCACGCGCCGCACAAGCCGGCCGTGGCAATCGGGCGCGAGGCGATCTTCGTTGATCCAAAGGAGAAGAACCGGGAGCGGCGGCTGACGACCGAGGAACCCGCGGTCCTGCCCGGTGAAACATTCAGCACGGCCGATCAGCACCCAGCGACGTGGCGGTTGTATTGATTTGGCAGCCG
>JAYVCO010000650.1:0-5399 GCA_043749935.1 Planctomycetia bacterium | reverse complement strand
GAGACAAGTTTTGAATCACCAAATCGTGAGCGAAGGACTTCAGTCCGTAGCTCACGTTCTCCTCCAACCTACCGGCTTCAGCCGGTAGTAGTTCAGTTGAATGTTTTTCATCATCCACCGATCCTGCTTTTCGCGTAAGCTTTGCTGGCTAGAAAACGGCCCACAAATATTGAAGCGTAACAAACGACCGTTTGTTACAGACCCGTCCGACCGTCGCCACGTAACCCTTGGACGTGTTGGCCCGCGAGGGCGACCTGTAGGCATTCAACTCCGTTTTTCCCGACTTTGGCCAATTGTGCGGAGATTCGCAATGCCAGGAGCGACGTGTGCCGTCGCACCACGCTTCATCAGGGTAGCGGGCCGCATTTTCGCGGACCTCAACCCCCCCTTAAGCGAATATCTCGCGGACCACGCTGCCGGCCACGTCGGTCAGTCGGAAGTCGCGGCCGGCATAGCGATAGGTCAGCGACTCGTGATCCAGTCCCATCAAGGCCAGCAATGTCGCGTGCAGGTCCATCGTGTGCATTCGACCCTCGATGGCGTGCAAGCCGTACTCGTCGGTGGCCCCATAGGAAAATCCAGATTTGACGCCAGCGCCGGCCAGCCACATTGGGTAGCCCGTGATATTATGGTCGCGGCCGTCGGGCCCTTGCGCGGTCGGCAGCCGGCCGAACTCGCTGCCGAATAGCACCAACGTTTCGTCCAGCAACCCGCGCTGCTCGAGATCGGTCAACAGGGCGGCAGTGGCCTGGTCGGTCGCGGCGGCGTTGCTGATCAACCCTTTGTGCAGGTTACTGTGATGGTCCCAACCCGGTTGGCAAATCTCGACGAACCGCACGCCCGCTTCACTAAGCCGGCGAGCCATCAGGCATTGGCGGGCGAAGCTGCCGCTCGCGCCTGGCTTGACGCCATAGGCGTCGAGCAGATGTTGTGGCTCTTTCGAGATATCGAGTAGCTCTGGCACCTTGCCTTGCATCTTGAACGCCAGCTCGTACGACTCGATGATCCCGTCGAGTTGGTCGGGAGCTCCCGGCGCTTTCGCTGCGTCACGATTCATGGCTTGGATCAAGTCGATTTGCTTCCGTTGCAGCGAATGGGCCACCTGGCTCTTCAGGTTGGGCAGATAGCCGGTGTCGTTGATCCGCGTTCCCTGAAAATGTGCCGGCAAGAATGCACTGCCATAGTTGGCCACGCCGCCAAAGTTCGGTGGCGGGTTGACCGTGATATAGCCCGGCAGGTCCTGATTCTCGGTGCCCAGCCCATACATCAGCCACGCGCCCATCGAAGGCCGAGTCAGCGTCACCAGCGCCGTGCCGGTGTGAAGTTGCATCACGGCTTCCGGGTGGGCCGGAGTGTCGGTGTGCAGCCCTCGGATAAAGCAAAGCTTGTCGACATGCTTGGCCGTGTACGGATAGAGCTCCGATACCCAGGTGCCGGTCTGGCCATGTTGGGCGAACTTGAACTTCGACGCGACCAGCGCTCCGCCGCCCGGACCGACCTGCCCATCTTCCGTTTGCAGTTTGGGCTTGTACTCCCACGTGTCCATCTGCGAGATGGCGCCTTGCTGAAACAGAAAGATGATCCGTTTTGCCTTGGCAACAAAGTGCGGCGGCTTGGGCGCGAGCGGACCAGACGCGGCCCAACCGCTCGCCATGGCGGCAACTGATCGGCCCGCATTCTGGCCGAGCAGGCCGGCAAGTGCCAGATAACCGAAACCGGCACTGGCATTCTTCAACGCTTGTCGCCGAGACAGACGAGCCGCGATGTGTGGCATTGCTGATTGCCAATGGAGCATATCCATTTCCTTTGCGTGTCCTATTTAAAGAGTCAACACGAAAGAATCGACTTACTTTAGATACCGGAACTCTGCTGACCCGAACAGGGCCTGGCAAAAACTGGCCCAGGCCGCCGCCTGGGGACTCTTGGGCACGATCGCTTCCTCTTGCAGCGGCTCATCGCCCTGATCCATCTCGTCGGGATTCTGCGGCACCGGCTTTTTGCGCGGCCGGGCAGACGTGTTCGAGGAATTCCCTCCCGACGCAGCATTACTGGATTCCTCGACGACGGCCGCTACCTGGATCGCGGGCGGTATCGACGCCGCGAGCACTTCTTGGGTCGCGGATTGGTAGTCAGTCAGGTATCGCAGCGCGCGCTCGATTTCCGCCGAAGTCGCCGGGCGGCCCAACGTCAATCGGTAAGCCCAACTCACCCGTTCAGCGTCATCGCATTCGGTGCGGCCCAGCAATCGCTCGGCCAGTACAAGCGACTGTGACCGCACGAACAGATCGTTCAGCAGGTAGAGTGCTTGCGTGGCGACCGTGGTCGTATCGCGACTGCCAGTGACCATGCCTTGTTCGGCAAAGTCAAACACTTCCAACGGACGTGGCGTCACTCCGCGTAGCAGGGGCAGGTAAACGCTGCGGTGCGTACTCTTCGCGGCAGCCTCGATGACTCGCAGGGCCTCGGGTCCGTTGTTGCGGAACTCGACGACCTTCAAGTTTTTCGCGGGCGAAGCTTCCACGCGTGTTAGATCGAGTTTACCCGCGGCCATGAGCGCCGTGTCGCGAAGCTCTTCCGCATCGAGCCGCCGCGGACTATGCCGCCAAACCAGCCTGTTGGCCGGATCCAACAATCGATTTGCTTCCGGCGCTTCGGTTCCGAGTTGGTAGGATCGAGTTAGCACCACCGTGCGAATCAATTGCTTGATCGACCAGCCATTGCGAACGAACTGGCTGGCCAGGTAGTCGAGCAACTCGGGGTGGGAGGGCATGTCGCCAGTGCTGCCGAAGTTATCGACACTCTTGACCAGCCCCTGACCGAACAAATGCTGCCAAACGCGATTGGCCATGACGCGCGCCGTCAGCGGGTTCTTATCGCTCGTCAACCATTCGGCCAGTTCGAGCCGGCCGCTTTGGCTGGCGTTGATTTGTGGCTGACCGGGAAACTGTACGACGCTTAGAAAACCGCGCGAAGCGGTCGGGCCAAGTTTTTCAGCCTCGCCGCGAACACGGATTTCCGTATCGCCGATCTGCTCGGCCTCGCGTACACCGAGCGCGACCCTCCCGCCATTGCTTGCTGGATCGCTCAAGGCCAGTTTTTCGAGCTGGAGCTGGTTCAGCTTTTGCCGCGCGATGGCTCGTTTCGGACGCCCATCGGGTCCAAGCTCGTTGCCCTCGGGTTTGCCGCGCAAAGCTTCAAAGTCGGCCAGCGCGGCGGCCAGCGCCTTGTCGAGATCTTCGAGTTTCTTGGCGTTTTCAGAAACGGGCGCGATAGCTTGCGAGTCGGAACCCAGCCGCACTAACATTTTCGTGTCGTAATAGTCCAAGCCGCCGCCGCCCATTTTGTTGCGCACACCCGCGCAAATATCGGTACTGTGAAAAATTCCCGCTAGAGCGTAATAGTCGCTCGTGGGGATCGGATCGAATTTGTGGTCGTGGCAGCGTGCGCAACTGGCGGTCAGTGCCAGCACGGAGCGACTAATGGTATCGATCTGCTCGTCGATGTTGTCCATCACGAACCGAACTTTGAATCGCTGGTTGACGTCCTTGACACCGAGAGCCAAAAAGCCGGTTGCAATTCGCATCTCGTCGCGCTGCTCGATGGATTTGGCCGGCAACAGGTCGCCGGCAATTTGTTCACGGATGAATTGATCGTAGGGCTTATCGTTGTTGAGCGCGTCGATGACGTAGTCGCGATATCTCCAGGCGTGCGGATAGGGCAGGTTCCGCGACGATCCGGTCGACTCACCGTAACGCGCGACGTCCAGCCAGTGCCGGCCCCAGCGCTCGCCAAATGCTGGCGAAGTCAACAGCCGATCGACGACTTTCGCAAACGCGTCGGTTGAAACATCGGCGAGAAGCGCGTCGATCTCGGCCAGGGTCGCCGGCAGACCGGTCAGATCGAACGTTGCGCGGCGGATAAGCGTGAGCTTGTCGGCGTCGGCAACCGGCGTGAGCCCCTCGGCTTCGAGCCTGGCCAGCAGAAATGCGTCGATGCTGCCACGCGTCCATTCGGAATCGCGCACCGAGGGCGGATGCACATCGCCCACGGCCTGCCAGGCCCAATGCTCTTTGCGCAGCCGGTCGTACTCGGGATTTGGCTTACCGACTTCGGGTGGCAACGGCACTCTGGGCCAGGCCGCTCCCTCCCGAATCCAGCGGGTCAAATCGGCAACTTGTGCTTCAGTCAGTTGCTTCTTCGGCGGCATCTGCAAGTCTTCGTCGGTGTAGCGGACGGCCCGAATGAGCAAACTGTCCTCGGGCTTGCCGGCGATGACCGCGGGCCCGCTTTCACCACCGTGCAGAAGTCCATTGCGGTCGTCCACGCGCAATCCACCTCTTGAATTGGTGTCTGCCGAATGGCAGGTGTAGCAGTTTTCGGCTAGCAACGGGCGGATCTTCTTTTCGAAGAATTCAACGGAAGGTTCCTCCGCCGGTGAGGTCTGGCCCCAGGCCGCCGCTGGCGCGATTACCAGGAGCGCCTGTGCGAAAGCTACAATTGATCGTGCCTTCAAAGCCATGGCAGTGCCTACGTAAGGTAAAGCCGTTTCGTCTCGTGCCAAAGATTAACGCCGAACGGAATCACTCTCCGGCCTGCAGTCGTTGCTGTCGTTTCCTCGTCTGTTTAACGTCGGACCCTGCGCTGCCACTCGTTGGCGTTGGCATTAAAGCGCCAGTCTGTTCGCGCCAGGCGGTTAGCTTCTCGTGCAATTCCTTGACCTTGGCCGGCTGGCTCATAGCCAGATTGTTCTTCTCGCCGACATCCTCGCGCAAGTTATATAGTTCTTGTCGGCCATCCTCGAAGAACTCGATGAGCTTCCAATCGCCAGCGCGAACGGCGCCTCCGGGCAGCGTGCGCCAAGTACCCTGGGCAGCGCCCAAGTAACCGGGAAAGTGCCAATAGATCGGAGCTCGTGCGAGCGAGCCCGGGCCACCATGAGCGAGCAAGCTCGCATAGCTCTGGCCATCGAGCGTGTAACCGCTGGGTGCTTTCGCGCCCGCGACTTCCAGCAGCGTGGGATATAGATCGACTGAAATGACGGGGGTTTCGGATGTGCTGGTCGGAGCGATCTTTCCAGTCCAGCGAAAGATGTACGGCACGTGGATGCCGCCGTCGTAGAGCATGCCCTTACCGCCCTTGAGCGGCGCATTGTCGGTGATGCTCCCGCCGTGAATGCCCTCGCGCTCGTAGCCGCCGACGCCGCCATTATCGCTGGAAAAGATCACCAGCGTATTCTCGGCCAGTTTCAGTTCATCAAGTAATCGGACGACGCGCCCCACGCTTTCATCGACGCTGGCAATCATCGCCGCATAGCTCGGGTCTCGATGGCCGCCGACTACCGGTTTGGATTTGAACTTCTCGATCAGATTTGGCTTTGCCTCGTGCGGCGAGTGAACCCC
>JAYVCO010000649.1:0-5394 GCA_043749935.1 Planctomycetia bacterium | reverse complement strand
GCTTCGCGCTGACCGCCGAATGGAGCGGCCTTTCCGCAATGCCTCCCGAAGAGTTTGACTCATTCATAATGAATCTCTAGTGTAGTGTCTCACACAGATGGGGTTTTATTTTCGGCAAGCAAGGAAGCCTAGGAGACGGCATTCCCCAAGGTACACGCGGCATCCTGCCGCGTTTCGGGAAGCGGCAGGATGCCGCTTGTACTTTAATTCGAAACGCGAACGATACCTCATTTGCGAGACACTACACTAGTGCGCCTCCAACTCGCCGCGTGGGCCAACCGCAATGGACGAGGTGAGATTGACCGCTTCGAGTTCTGCCGCAAAGGATGGCGGATTGCCGTTTATGGGCCTAAATCGCACACGTTTCGTGCGGTGCGGCAACAGGTGAAAATAATTATCGTCGGGCAAATAACCGACCGCCTTCAAGAACACATAATGGAGAAACCGATCGCTCGTGACGGTGACATCGTATTCGCCCGCGCCGACCGCCGCGTATTCGGATGCAATGCCCACTGCACAGGCATCCGGTTTGATCTGACGTTGAACAAAATGAAAGGCCTCGCCCAGCACTCGACGTTCTTCGTCGTACCAAGTAACCACCGCGACATCATGCTGAGGCGATCCGAAACGGTACGCATACGTAACGTCGTAGAAAAGCCCTAAGATCTCATTGGCTTGTACCCGCTCTCGCGAACGAGCTTTGACGTCGAAAGGAATCTCACGCTTTGCGATCACCGTGTTGGGTTCGCGCAGCAGAACCACTTCCAGCGTGCCCGCGACCGATTCGGAGGTCTCGTTCGTGAGATGAACATCCAGTCCGTTTAGCCCTTCGTCCGTGAGCGTTACTTGCCGATTGTTCCAAACTCGCTTGAGCGCGTAGTATGCGGCCTTAGGTCGCCCGTGCGAATCGATCACGCCCCAGCCCGCGCCGGGCCACAAATCCTTGTAGAACCAAACCAGAGCGCCGGAATTTCGCGAATGAGCGCTCCGCCATTCGGAGAACGCCGTCGCCATCATTTCTCCAGAAGCGACGCGGCTAAGCTGCAAATACCGGGGCATGTCGAACGAGCGTAGCCGCACCTGATCGACGCCGAACAGCTCGGCCAAATAGTGGTCGCGAACGTCTTCAAAATCCCACCCAGCCCCGATATCGCGAGGCACGCGTGCTTTCCAGCGCGGATGATGAGCGACAGGCGAGAGGCCGTTCATCACCTCGAAGCAGGTCTCGGCGTCAGGAACATTGGCAAAGCCGAGGCACTCGGACGTAAACTTCACATCCGAGCGGCGCACATCGTCCATCCCTCGAAGGTACGCTCCGACGCCATAGTAATGCGTCACGCCTTCGTTCGTTTGAAAGGGCAAAATGCCGCCGGTCGGCGTGGCGGGAACATAGTGCGTCCCGGGATGCAGCGTCGCGCAGAGGCGCGGCAACTCCTCGCTAAACCAGGAGTTGCTCCACAGCTCGCGGGGCATCCCCAACATGGCCGCCTGCTGCTCGATTTCGCTATTGCCGCAATAGATGGCCACGCACGCATGTCGGGCGAGGCGCGTGATCTGTTCAACCGCCTCGGACCGGATGTTCGCGCGAAATGCCGGATCGTCCACCGGGTAGTCCATGTTGGCGAACATGAAATCTTGCCAAACGAGAATGCCCAATTCGTCGCAGAGGCGGTAAAACTCGTCCGTCTCATACGCCATCGTTCCGCCGACGCGGATCATATTCAGGCCGGCATCGCGCGCGAGGCGCAGTTCACGTTTTAACGACTCCAATGAGCCAGTGCGAGACAGCAGATCGGCAGTCGTCCAGCATGCTCCGCGGCAAAATACCGTGGTGCCGTTCACGCTGACCGCGAAGCCCGCCGAGCCATCAACACCGGCGGAGCGATCGACCTCGAAGGTCCGAAAGCCAATTTTATAATGCGCAAGCTCGTGCCGCCCGGCCGACGTGTCGGCGAATAGGGTGCAATCGTAGAGCGCCGGATCGCCGTGGGTATGCGGCCACCAAAGGCTCGGCTCTTTCAGTCGAATCTCGCCCGCAAATTCGGCGTAGTCGCCGAGCGGAAACCCTGGAATGGCGTGCTCTTCGCCGGCGATGCGCAGCCCAAAGGCATCGATCGGATCCCGCGAGAGGAGCCGCCCACGGACGTGAATGACTCCCTCGCCGTTCTCGACCTCGGTGCGCAACTCGATTTCATCGATCTGGACGGGCGACGTTTCAAGGCGAACTTGGCGCCACGGACCCACCGCTGGCGCACACGACGCCCAACCGGGAATCCGGCCCAACAGGCTTGTGCGATGCCAGCGCAATTGCTGATGATTGACGAGATTGGTCTTCCAGCGCGGTCGTGACCGGCGGCAAGTCAATTCCTGCCTGAGCGAGCGAAAGATGCAGATCAGTTGATTGTCGGCTTGCAGCAGTCCACCCACGTCAGAGTGATACGACCGAAACATATTGTCCGCGGTCAGGATCAGTTGGCCGTTGAGCCAAACTTCGGCGGCGGTGGCCAACCCGTCGAAAAGCAATATGCAGGGCGAATCGTCCCCTGCATTCTCGCTGGCGAATGTTGTGCGAAAACACCAATCGAAGGCGTCAATATCGACGGGATGCTCAAAATCCCAGCGGCCGGCCGCCGCCAGCGCCTGGGCCGCCGTGGCGGGCGCGGGCACCGGCAGCCACTCGATGCATCCGCCGCAAAGCTGATCCGGATGCGTAATCGCGCCGGGATCGTGCGAAGAACATTCCCACTCGGTCACGAGAAAGGACCGTTCAAACGCTTCACAATCGGGTTTAGAAATGCTAAGGTTCGTCACAAAACGATCTCCTACAACGGCCGATCGGTGCGAGCCAGAAGCAACCCGGTGGCCGTGTTCCAAGTGGCGGCCATTTCGTCGATGGCGGTCAACTCAATCTTCTTCTTGCGCGCCATCGCGCGGGCCAGATGAAATTGCACCGTCTTCGCGCTCGTTGCCAGGCTCGCATAGGCCGAGATCAAGCTGTCGACTCCACTGACTCCCTGTGACTCCAGCCAACGGTAATAGCTGGCGGTCAACTCGTAGCACGAGCCGAACTGCCGAAGCGTGGCAAACGAATATTGGTGGAATACGTCGATCGGCGAGCCGAGCAGCCAGTCCAGATCGGCCGCAAATCGCGACTTGAATTTGCTGAAGGGATTTTCCTCGGGCAGCCGCTGCGCATGCTGGACCAACAGATTCCACGAGGTCGCCAACAATTGCTCCTCGCTCGGGAGCCAATTCACGACCCGCTTCGCAAACTCGACGTACGGCGGCAGATAGCTCGGATCGGTCGAATTCAAACGGAAGACATTTACGAAGTCGGGACCCCTGAGATGGTAGTACCCCTGCCCATGAAAATAGCCCAACCTTTGTTGTTCGAGATCGATCTCGACGGCCGCGACCGTCGATTTTACGTGCTCGCGCTGATACGCCGTGCCCGCCGTGTCCGGCAGATAGAACGAATCCAACTCGACCAGCACTGGCCGGCCCAGCGCGATCTGCTCCTGCACATGAACCGCAAGCGGACGCCAAATGGCCAACTCTTGTACGTCAAGCCCGTAAAGCTCCAGCAGGTCAGCGTGCGGAAACTTGAAGAACGTGAATTGATCGCCTTCAAAGTCGATCCCGACGGTGAACGGCAACGCGGCCAGCGGCTCATGGCCCAGCGCGTGCAATAGCTCGATCCAGATATCGACGTAGCAATTCGTTTCCGCCCAGTCGCGCTCCTGCGTGTGGAGCGAATGCCGCGCGTATTGGTCCGGTGCGATTGCTAAAAGCTGTGTGCTCATAGATCGAGTGCGTTTTTGACCGAGTTGGGCCACTGATCGGTATCAAAACCGTGCGTCATGAACAAGGCCAGCGCGATGCGTTCCAGGCCGTAGCCGATACAGGCCGTGTGTGCCGCGCCGCCGTCGGGTGTCAAAATGTCAAAAGTCTTTCCGAAGTGGTTCTGATGATAGTTGCACGAGGCAATTGCCGCCGGCTTTTCTTCGCTGGCGATCTTGATCGTCAGCTCATACTTCAGGATCTGGTCCTTCTGAGCATCGGCCATCAGCCGGCCCGCGCGCCCGAAGAAGGGATCGTTCGCCACGACGCGTTCGACCGGGAGGCCGAGCATGTTGAGAACCTCTTCCCCTTCCTCCAGCCAAAATTCGCGAGGGGCCAGTGCCTGCTCGGCAGTGCCGAGGCGCACAAACTCGCGCTGGCGGAAGATCATCATGCGCGCCGGATCGAGCGACGGCTCATGCCGGAACACGAACGCGCGCAAGTCAATCAGCCGCCCCGCCTCGCCGAGGCTGCCCGTCGCCGACGGATAAAGCGGGTAACACGCGGCGGGGGTCAGCATGACTTGCGTGGGACAAAGCTCCTGGGTCCAATCTTCGCCTCGACTGCGGAATCCGAGCATCCGCGCATGGTCGCGCTCATTGCCCATGAAGCTGTGGACGCTTCCCAACAAATCGGGGAAGTTGTCAATATGCGTCATTTTCAGATACGCGTCGCGGCTCATGATGGCCGGAAACCGCATGACTTCCGCCCGCAGCCGCCGCGCGCGGCGCGTGACGAGTTGTTCAAATCGCTCGACGACGTCCTCAAACACGCCGCTTAATCCATAGAGGCCGTCAACCTGCATGGAGATCAAGATGCCCGCGTCCAGCAATTGCTGGCGGCATTCGCGGTACGCGTCGGTAATTTCCGTGGGGCAACAGAGCATGTTTAGAGACCCTCGCGGTGAGCCAGCAGCATGGTGGCATTGAGTTTGGTGATCCGATCGTTATTCACCATCAAAGCGCAGCCGTAGGCATCGCGGAGATGGCGTCCCAGCGTGTATTTTGAATCGTTGCGGTAGCCCGAAATGCCGCAAATCAATAGCGCGCGGCCGCCGATATCGACGATCCGCTGCGAGCAAGACAGTTTCAGATTGTTCGTGCGGATCGAGAAGCCGAAGCCGTGGACCGCGTCGAGCCCGTCGGCCATGAGCATGTCCTGATACTCGGCCGCCAGAGCGTAGACGTTGTGCCGCATTTCCTGGAGCAGCACCTCGGCTTCCGCCAGGCGAATCGCCGAGATCGGCACTTCGCCCGCCGTCTTGCGAGCCTCCGCCTGCACGTAGGATCGCGCCCGATTCAGTGCGTCGGCCGCGATGCCGGTCCACAAAGCGCCCCAGACAATGTGCGAATAGGGGTGCATCGTCTGCGACAAAATATCGTTGAATGGCGTCGGCACAATCTGCTCGATCGGCCCCGCGGCCGTCAGCGTGAATCCGGAACTGCACGTTCCGCGGAACCCGAGGGTGTCCCATGTCGATAGGGGTTCGGTCGTGAACGATCCGCGCCGCGCCAGCACGAGGGCCTGTTCGCTCGCGGGAGCCGACGGGTGCCG
>JAYVCO010000648.1:0-7693 GCA_043749935.1 Planctomycetia bacterium | reverse complement strand
ATCGCCCGTGTCGATGGTCTGAACCAAGGAGAACGAGTTACCGCCGTTGGTGCTCCTCACTAAGACAATCGAATCGTCTCCGCCACCGACCACCGCGTTTGCGCCCAGGTCGGTGTAGACGTCGAAGATGTTACCGAATTGGTCGGATGCCGCGTCTTGGTCGGGACCCGGGTGCGCAGTGTTGGTCAGGTTGTACGTCGTGAAGCTCGATCCAGCGTTTGTGCTTTTCGCCGCGCTACCGGTAGGATCGGAACCGACGAAAATCTGAGCCGGATTTGTCAGATTGACTGCCACCGTAGGATCGAGCTGATTGTTGGCGGCGTGACTCACATTGACCAGCGGCCCGGTCGCAAGTCCGAACGGCCCGGTGAATTGCGGCGTCACTGTCAGAAGAACGCGATCTTCCAGAGGTTCGAGATGCAACGAATGGTTGCGGTTTCCTTGGCCGAGGCTGGACAACTTTCGGCTAGCCGGTCGCTGGGATTTGAGTCGTCGAGCAAGCTTGGTTTCAAATGGCCAGTTCATAGCAGTCGCGCTTTCGTGTTGTATACCAACGGTGGGGAGAATCGCCCTTCGTCGAAGCCGCAGGCAGGGAGCGGCGGGGGGCACTCGGAGCAGCAAATTGTAAAAACAGATAATATAGGTCGTTAGGGTATATCCCGAGGACTATTCTGTCAACCGAATTCCTCTAATTTAAGGCGACCCAAGAAGCATGCAAAATCGAGCTTTCGCCCAGAGAAATGGGTCGAAATGGCGGAGACGGCAGTTATCCGCCGCGCCGCGCGCCCCCTTCGAGCCGTCTGGCCCAGCGCGCAAAAAAAGCCGGACCTGATGGGGGATCAGGCCCGGCGACGGGTAGGAAGATTTGACTGGCGGGAAACCTTAGAAGCGGTACTCGAGGCGGGAGACAAAACCATCGAAGGCAATGGCTTGTCCTAGGTTGACGTAGTTCGCCGTTTGCACTGCCTGGATGTACTGAGATGTCGTGACCGTGTTGAACCAGAAGGCTGTGTAGTAGCCAGCCGTCAGGTGCAGCCGACCGCCGCAACTGGTCCAACTCGCACCCACCTCATACTCCAGCACCGGCACAACCCGTTCATCGCGCCAGTTCGAATTGGCCTGAACGATCGTGCTGGTCGTGTCCTGTTGGATGAAGTTCGAGTTGAACTGACCAAACAGCACGCTGATGAAGCCTTTGCCGTAGGCCGAAAGCCGACCGTTGCCAATCTGGCGCTGGCCGTCAAAGCCCGTTCGCAAGCCAGCACCTTCGAACTTGATCGAGGTGTTGGTTTGGATGTTGCCGAGTGGCGGAGTGAAGCTGCCCTGCTGCTCGAAGTCCTGTTGCAGCTTGCCATAGCGGGCACCAATCGTATAGTTGAGCGCCGCCCGCATTCCGCCCGCCAGTAGCCGACGGTAGTCGGCGTCGATGGTTCGGAAATCGATGTCGTGCGAGGCCGTGACCAGCGAGCTAGTCGAACCCGCATTGGTCGAAGCCGGGTGCAACACGAGCGATGCAATCGTATCGCCCAATTCCTGGTTCGCCGTCAGCGTGTCGGTCGCGTGACTTTGGTAATTAGTAAACGTGGCTCCAATGCTCGAACATTGATCGAGCGCGTAATACCCGCCAACGCGGATGCCTGGCTGGTAATTCGAATCGACCACACCCACGCGTCCATCGGGCGTCGTTCCCGGTCCACCTACGCCGTTCTGCAACATGGCATGCGCGACGTTGTCGCCAGTTGCACGCAAATACAGGAACTCGCCGAAGAAACTTGTTCGATGCTGCCAAATCGGCGCACAGCTACAAGGGCCGCAGGAGCCACAGCTTTGGCAAGAACCGCACGAGCCACCACCCGTGCCGCACGATTGGCACGAGCCACGTTGGCCGCCGAATTGTTGGCCGCCCATTTGATCGTCGAGCTGTTCGGGCTGTTGCATTTGGGAGTTCTTGCTGCCCGGACGAGCTGGACCGCTCGGCAAAGGCATCTCATCTTGGTCATCCGTCGAAGGCAACGGCGGAATCGCGATAGCGTCGTGCTGCACGAGCCGTGATGGCGACTGTGCCGAGGCCGTTTCCCCCTGATACACAGGTACTTTGCGGCCGGTGAGGCTTGGTGCATACCTTGTCGTCCGCGGCTTAATCGTGCTCGGCCGATTGGGACCACCGAAGTAGTCGTCGGCAGCCAGAGCCGGCACGGCACAGAGTGCCAGCGTCGTCCAGGCGATCAGAATCTTTCTTCCCGTAAACATTTCTACGTCCCCCCGCGTGATTGGAATAATCCGTCCAAGTGTTTTAGGGCCTACAGCCCGTACAACAGTCATCGGCGGCAGAATCGCTACGCTCCAAAAACTGGCCCGTACGCGTCATAACCCGCAAATGCGGATAAACCCTCCTAGATTCGCTAGTTGCGAAATGATTGATCCTTTTTAAATACCCCAATCATCCCAATCCCATTCAACTCTGCTGACTGGGGTGCTAGGCGAACCTATTCAAGGTTTGCCGGTTTCGGGGACGATAACGATTCTGCGGCCCTTTCGGCGTTTGTCCAATGCTTTCGTCCGTGGCCGGTCAAAATTCTCAGGAGCAATTGCGACCGTGAAGTGCCGCCGCATACTGATAACCGGAGTGCTCTTTGGCTGTATAGCGGCCCAGGGTGTGGGTTGTTCGCTGGTGAAGACTCCTGAATCGCAGCTCTTCTCGCGCTCCGGGCGCTATGAGTCGGCCTCGATCGAGTATTGCGTCGGGTCGGTCGTTCCTTCGAGTGCCAACTTTGGCGCGAATCTCGCCTCGTATCAGCAGCCAAGCGCCCCGGCCGTCAAACCCGAAGGTCGCAAAGTAACGCTGGCTGTCCACTACCCGCATCCCAGCGGCCGATACGGGTTTGCACGTGCCGAGCTCATTGTGGAAAACCAAACAGCTAACAAGAGCAGCAGCTCGAGATTGCCCGGCTGGCTCGATCAAGTGCGCCTGCTGGCGCACGAGCACCTCCCAGGTGTTTCGTTCGGCGACGGCGTCGAACAAGCACTGGGGCTCGATCTGCCTGTGGCGGAACTTGATGGCTTGATCGACCAGGTCCAGCAGCCAGTGCAATCGTTGCCGGAAAAGGCAACGGCCGACAGCGTGCGCTTGGTTGCCCGAATTAACGGACAACCGCTAGCCGAGCGAGCCTCGCACGTCGAACAGCTCGACCGGCTCGTGCTACGCGTTCGCCGCGAAGGCAGCCTGATCTCGCGCAGAACCATGACAATGGAGACACTGCCGACGGAAACGAACTTCGATGTTCAATCTCCGGCGGCCCAACCGCAGCCCTCCTCGGCCATTATTCCAGCCAGTTTCGCCGAACCGCCAATCACGACGCGGTTGCCCCCGGTCTCAAACTAGACCGAAGCGCAAACGAGGGATTTTCGTTTTTAACGAGCCACTAGCTCACGGCCCGTGCGATGGCGAAGGCGGCTGCGGCGGCCAGGCCGCCAATGACGATGGTTTGCAGGCCACCCTTGAACGGCACCAGGCCGGTAAACTTGCCTTTCACGTAACCAAAGATGAACAGCGCCAGCAGAGTTACGACGACCGACCAGGCCAGCGCGGTCGTCATGTTGCCGACCATCATATAGGGGGCCAGCGGAATCAGCCCGCCGGCGATGTAGGACAAGGCGATCGTCAGGGCACTGGTTCGTGCCCGGCTGGCGTTGGGCGCTTCCAGCCCTAGCTCGAAGCGCATCATGAAGTCGACCCACCGATCGGGCATTGCACTAATCGCGGCCACCACCGGGCCGACGTGTTGCTCCTCCAGGCCGTAGCCGCGAAACACATCGGCGACTTCTTCCCGTTCCTGGTGCGGCAGCTCCTCGATTTCGCGATATTCGCGGCGCCGCTCCGAAGCATAATGTTCGGCATCAGTGCGTGCGGCCAGGTATCCGCCCAAACCCATCGCGATCGCCCCGGCCGCCACTTCGGCCAATCCGGCGGTCACCACCAGCGAGGTTTCGCTCACCGCGCCACTCAACCCGGCGGCCAGCGCAAATGGCACGGTCAGTCCGTCGGACATGCCGATCACAATGTCGCGAATGGTCTCGGTGGCCGTGAAGTGTTTCTCGATATGCGGCGTGGTCGGCATGATTAGCTCCGCTAAGGTTGATTGGCTGCTTTGATGAACCAGGTGTTTGACGCTTGCCGCGCTGGCTGGTCTCCGGCCAGAATCATACCAGCGGCGGCACCCGTTTCTAGTTCCCTGCCTATAGAACCATCATGCACTCCTCCGAAGATTCTTCAGAGCTCGATTTGAACTACTTGCCACGGCTGCCGCGCGACAAAGGCGTGGGCATTGGCTGTATCGGCGCCGGGTTCATCATGGCCGATTGCCATTTGGTGGCCTATCGCAACGTGGGCTTCAATCCGCTGGCGATCGCCTCGCGCCGGCCCGAGCGGGCTCGCGAGGTGGCCGCGCGGCATGGAATCGCCAAGTGTTACGACTCGTATCAAGAGCTGCTCGCCGACCGCCAGGTCGAAGTGGTCGATATCGCCGTGCCGCCCGATGTGTTGCTGGAAGTCGTTCGCCAGGCAGTGCTCGAAGCCGGTCACGTGCGGGGCATTCTCGCGCAAAAACCGCTAGGTATGAATTATGCCGAAGCTTGCGAAATCGTGCGGCTCTGCGAATCGGCGGGCATCGTGCTGGTCGTGAATCAAAACATGCGTTACGACCAATCGGTCCGCGCGTGTAAGACGCTCTTGGAGCGCGGCGAGTTGGGCGAGCCGGTTTTGGCCACGATCGACATGCGCGCGATCCCGCATTGGATGCCCTGGCAGCAGCGATTGGGCTGGGTCACGCTGCGGATCATGAGCATTCACCATCTCGACACGTTGCGTTTCTGGTTCGGAAATCCCCAGCGCGTGTTCGCCAGCGTGCGGCCCGATCCGAGAACCAGCCAGCAGTTCGCCCACGAAGACGGCATCTGCCTGACGATTTTGGAATTTGCCAATGGTCTGCGCGCTTCTTGCTGGGACGACGTGTGGACCGGTCCCGCGCGCGAGGGGGCCGGCGAGGATATTTCGATCCGCTGGCGCGTCGAAGGCACGGCCGGTTGCGCGCGCGGCACGATCGGCTGGCCCGCGTATCCCAAAAGAACACCCAGCACGCTCGATTTCACCACGATCGCGCGCGGCCCCAAGTGGCTCGAACCCCGCTGGAACGAAGTCTGGTTTCCCGATGCCTTTTCCGGACCAATGGCCGAATTGCTGTGCGCGTTAGAAGAACAGACCGAGCCCTCGCTCAGCGGCCGCGATAATCTGGCCACCATGGCACTAGTCGATGCCTGTTATCGATCAGCAAAAGAACACCGCGCGGTCGAGCTGGCGGAGATACTTGGATAGTCGAGTTACTTCTTCTCCGCCGTTGGTTTGTCACCTTCTTCTCTCACGACCTTGCCAAACAAATGGCCGCCGTGATTGCTGCCGCTCCAGGTGCCGGCGTATTGGTTGCGATAGACCAGGACGCGGGCGGTGTAGGTGCCGAGGCCGGGAATCGTCACGTCGGTCAGCGTGATCATCGGCGTGTCGCCGGACCATTTCACTTCCAGCGCCAGCGGCAGCTTGACATCGTGGTCGCCGTATTGAATTCGGGTCTCGAATTGCCAGTAGCCGTTCTTGAGCTTCGAGACTTTGCCGAGCGTGTAGCGTTCCGGCTTGAAGGGCTTCTCGCCTTCCATGCCGGCGACCGTGAAATTGCCCACCAGCGTGGCGCCCGACATCGTCTCGGCGAATTGCTTGTCCAACTCGTCCTGAGTGGGCGCCGCCTTGTCACTCTTCTCAGACGACGCGGGCTGGGCGATGGCGGCACTCGTGATCCACAGCAAACCGACAAAGATAGGTGCAACGACGCGAATCATGGCTAAGTCCTCGTAAGCACTAGGATGATAAAGGGGATGTTCCGCTTCGCCGGGCATTCTAGCCGAAGGCGGGGGGGGTTCGAGCAAGTTACAAACGATTGGAGATTTCTAACGCCGGAGGCGTTCAACAAGCCAGCCCAGGGCGACGCCCTGGGTTCGCGGTGCGACCCCAAAACTTCAAGCCCTGACAGGCAACGCCGTGAAGGATTTTAGGCGGCCAGTTTGGCTTCGATGATTTTAAGCGTTTTCTTTTCCATTGGGGTGAGTTGGCGGAGCTTTGGGTCCCCCAGCGGTTTCTTGTCTGGATTGGGCGGATGGTAACGTGCTCGCTTCGATGTTTTGCGGTCGTAAGAGTCGGTGACCGCGACTCGAAGCAGGATTAGAAGCTCTTGTTGTGGATCCGGAACGTCGTCCAGGTTTCGCAGGCAATAGCGAATAGCTCGCATCGTATTGGCCAAACTGCGTTTCATCGGGTCGGGCGGTCGCCGTGGTCTCGAATGTGCCTTCGACAGTTGCTCTTTCAAGGCAAACAGTTCGGCCGTGGCCATCGCCAGGATGGACCAATCGAGTTCTGCGAGCAGCCGTTGGTCACGACGGCTGCGGAGCTTCGCGCGATCCAGAGTTTGCTTCAGCCCGCGAAACTCGACTTCAATGCCCCACCGCATCTGGTAGAACTGGATCATTTGTTTTGCGGTGAGGTTCGCCGACTCGAGGACGCTCGTCAACAACCAGACTTTCGTCTTTCCGACGCGAACCTTCAAGAGGCGCAAGCGCAGAGGCTGTTGGCGGGACTGCATCATGCTTCTCGGCCAACAGATGACGAGGCCCTTCTTTGCGAGCGTGTAATCCGCACTCTGTGTCAGCAAACTGACGTTTGCCCCCACCCGAACCAGAAGGTGTAATCCGCGTTCCAGAATGGCCGCCCACAACGGGTAGCCGACAAAGCCCGCATCGCCGCAAAAGAGCGTATTCTGGGGGAATTTGCCCGTATCCAGCAGGTCCATCACATGCGCCCGTTCGCTGGAATTCGAGGGTCCCAAACGCCACATCCACGGTAAGCGCAGCGCCATGTGCCACATCATCGTGATCCAGACTTGCGGCGCCTGAGGCTGCGGTCGGTTCTTCTCGTTCCGCTTTCGGCGCATCCCCTTGGACTTCTTCCGGCGGTATTGGGCGGTCTTTCCCTTTCCGTAGTTCGCGGCACAGAAAGCCTGCTCGTTGGCGGTGGTCCTGGGAGCCGTACTTCGCGATCCATCAAAAGCGATGGGAACCCACTGGTCAATTTGCCAAAACTTGCCGCCGATCTCTTGCATCCGCTCTTGGAGAACCAGGCATAGCAGAGGAATGAAGGTTGCGGTCCAACGGGTCATCGCTCCCATGAAGCCCTGGTACGTGGTCAACGGCGAGGACGCCAACATTCTTTGGCAGCACCCCGCAGCTTCGGTAAAGGCATCGGTCAAGTTCCGAGACTCCGACCAAGCCCAACACAGAGCCAGCCACACGAGGCTTCTGGGAGACCAGCTGGTATTGCCGTGCAATTTGACTTTTGCGAAGATGCCGCCGTCCGGCAAAAACCAGTCCAGCAACGCGGTCAAACTTTCCTGGTTGGTAGTACCAAGCGTTTTCCTACTTTGTCGCGGGAGCCTTTTCGCGCGCTTCCCCGGGGAACGTTGTTTGCGAGACATAAGCCAGATTCCTTTCTGACTGAATCGTGTTCAGTTAGGGTTGGGAGGAATCTGGCTTTTTCATATCCCGCCTTTCACGAAAACCCCAAGTTCTCCGCTAAAAAATCCTTCACGGCGTTGCC
>JAYVCO010000647.1:0-8140 GCA_043749935.1 Planctomycetia bacterium | reverse complement strand
GAGCAGTGGCTGCGGATGACGCAGACCAAGAACTATGCCGAGTTTCGGCAGGTGATCGAGGCGAACCATCTGCCGATGTTCAACATTTGCTATGCCGATCGCGCTGGCAACATCTTTTATATCTGGAACGGCACGGTTCCCAACTTGCCGCACCCGGCTCACAAAGCCGAAGCGGTACACGCGACGCGCACCGCCGACGTTTGGACCCAATTTCACAAGACCAGCGAGTTGCCGCAGCTTTTCAATCCGCCCGGTGGATATGTGCAGAATTGCAATTCACCGCCGTTCTTGACCAACCTGTCGGCGCCGATGGATCCGGCCAAGTATCCTCCGCACTTTCGTCTCAACGATTTGAGCCTGCGCACGCAACACAGCCTGCGACTCGTTCACAACGAGAAGAAATTCACGCTGGAAGAAGTCGTGGCTTTGAAGCACAGCCCGGGGATGCTGCTGGCGGAGCGAGTCAAAGACGATCTGATTGCGGCGCTACGAGCTTCGCAGCCGACATCGGAGATCGAGGCGGCGATCAAAGCACTGGAGAGCTGGGACAACACGGTGGCGGCCGAGAGCCGAGGCGGAGCGTTGTTCGCCGACTGGTGGGATCGCTATTTCGACAAGGGGGTCGGCAAATTCGCCGTGCCTTGGGATCCCGCGGAACCGACAACCACACCGCGCGGATTGGCCGACAAGACCCGGGCCGTGCAGATGTTCGACAAAGCGCTCGCAGGGTTTACTAAGCTATATGGCCGGCCCGACGCGGCTTGGGGCGAGGTGCATCGCATTCGCAAAGGCGAAACGAATCGCGTGGATTTGCCAGTCAGTGGCGGCGCGGGCACGATGGGCTGCTTCCGTGTTCTGGAATTTCGCAAAGATAGCGACGGAAAACTGGCCGCCAATAGCGGCGACAGTTGGGTCTTCGCGGTCGAGTTCAGCCAGCCGCCCAAGGCCTACACGGTCGTGGCGTACAGCCAGAGCGACGTCGAAGGAAGCCCCCATTTTCACGATCAAGCGGCATTGTTCTCGACCAACAAGATGAAACGGGCCGCGTTTACGGATGCCGAAATCCAGGCCCAACTGCTCAAGAGCTATCGACCTGGTGAGGAATAGGCGCGGCCCGAACTTGAATTCAGCCAACCGCTATTGAGCGCAGGCGCCGATTAGTCGGCCGAAACAACGGCTTTGCGGATATCGATCGATCCGTTGCTGGTCGTGGCGGTGATCGAATAGGTGGGATTGTCGCCGACGGCTCCCTTGAGCTTCGTGCGGCGCTTGTTGTGCTCACCTTTCACATTGAACGCGCAGCTAACGCGGGAATTCGAAGTCGAGCAGTCGAGATCGAACTGGCTGTCGGCGGGCAACGCAAGCACGATGCCGCCGTTCGAGGTTTTGAACGTCTGATTGCGATCCGCCAGCGTACCCTGAAACTCGATCCGGCCGTTGGATGTGCGTGCGTCAACGATGGCTTCAGTGGCTACGATTTCAATATTGCCATTGCTAGTGGTGAGTTTCATCGGGCCCTTGGCTTGAACCACCTCCAGCTTTCCATTCGAGGAGTGCGCCTCGACGCGGCCCTCCATGGCTTCGCAGACGATTTTTCCATTACTGGTTTTGAGTTGCAACAAAGACGCGGCCGGCGTGGCGATCACGATCGCGGCTCCAGAATTGCCATGGTGCATGCCCGAGCGTTGCGCGGAAATATGGATCTTGTTGCCTACTTGCGTCATCGTGACCTGAATCCGGTCGAGATTCGCTTCGGCTTCTGGCTGGTCGAAACCGCTGGCGTGTTTGGTGACCTCGACGACAACTTCGTCGCGATCGCTGGGGCTGATGTCGATTTGTCCGTTGTAGGTCTCGACGATGATTTCGGGCGCGTTGCCAGTCGCAAATACCTCCGAAACTGTTTTCGATGCTGAGGCCAGGGGAACGAAATCCAAAACGTTGCAGCCGGCCGAAAAGGCCAGCGTCGTCAAGGCGAACATGGCCAGGCTCAGGTCGATCGCGCCTGCGGTGAACTGTGACTTACGGCTGACCATCGCGTCTCTCCCTAAAATGGTCTCAATCAAAGGTTGGGGCGTCAGAGCGAACTCCGCCCATTGCTTGTTCGCTCGTCCGCGGAAAATCTTGACTGGTTCATGGAAGATTTTGGGGCAACGGCCTTCCGATGCGGGCCGGGCACTCCTTGTCTGGCCGAAGATCTTTGCCCATATTAGCACTTTCCTGGGTGGCGATGCCAACCCGGATAAGCAGACGATCATCTGTCACGGCTCGATCCTACCCCATGAACCAACCCGCACGAGCCATTGGCATTGATATTGGTGGAACCAAGATTGCGGTGGCCGCGATCGACGCAAGCGGCGCGATCTTGGCACGCACGAGCATCGCCACCGAAGCCGAGCTCGGATTTGATCGGGCCATCGTCCGCATGACCGAGGCCGCCGATCGGGTACTCCGTCAAGCCGGTTGGTCGAGAAGCGATTTGGACGGCGTGGGCATTGGCTGCACAGGACCGGTCAGCGCCGAGCGGGGCATCATCAACAATCCCTACACGCTGCCCACTTGGATCGATTGCGACATTGTGACGGCGCTGCGAGCCGTTTTCGATCGGCCCGTTTATTTGGAGAATGATGCCGATGCGGCGGCGTTGGGCGAGTGGTTTGCCGGATCGGGGCGCGGCTATCGACAGATTGTCATGCTGACATTGGGGACCGGCGTGGGCGGCGGAGTGGTGATCGACGGCCAGGTGTTCCGTGGCACTAGCGGCGAACATCCTGAGCTCGGCCATATCCCGATCGATCCAGGGGGGCCTGATTGTTACTGCGGCATGCGGGGCTGCTTGGAGTCGATCGCCTCGGGCACCGCGATTGCAGCAGCGGGCCGCGCGATCGGTCTGGAAGACAGTCGCGACGTGTTTTCCGAAGCTGCCCAAGGAGTGCCCGGCGCCGTGGCCATTCTCGAACGAGTGCGCTGGGCGCTCGGACGCGCCACGTGGACTATCTTGCACACGTTCATGCCAGAACTGATCGTGCTGGGCGGAGGCATCATCGACGAGCACTATGAGTTGTTTTCGCCAGCCGTCGAGAGCCAGATTCCTTTGGCAACCATGGTGCCGCGCGGCGGAACGCGCGTTGCGAAAGCCAGCCTTGGCAATGACGCGGGCATCGTGGGCGCGGCGAGCCTGGTGCTGCGAAATGCGTAAGCGTTTCAACAACCACGCCCTGAATCGCTGCGCTGAGCGTCGCCCGTCGGAACTGGGTGTTCAGCGTTATCCGTTTCCGGTCATCGCTGAATGCGAAGAGGCCGCCAGTGTCAAATAACGGCTGGGCGTGTTGAAAAAGTCCAATTTGGGCACACCGCGACTGCTTAATCTCCGGGACCGGTGAAGCTAGCTAAAGGCGAAACCGCCTTTTTTCAACAGCCCCGTTTGAGATTGCGGGAAGGCTGCGAGCTTAGGGTTTGAACCCATCCCGGGTGAGTGAACCGGTGGAACCTCACGTGCTGGCGGTGCTACACGGCTCAGCGAATGAAGCGAATTATTTGTACCTGGGGTAAGGCTTTTTGCAATTCCTGCACGCCCGCGTCGGTCACCTTGGATCCCGAAAGATTCAGCATTCGCAACTGTTTCAGCCCGGCCAGCTCTTTCAACCCCGCGTCGGTCACCTGGGTTACGCCAAGGTTCAGCATTCGCAACTGTTTCAGCCCGGCCAGCTCCTTCAGCCCCGCGTCGGTCACCTGGGTTTCGCGAAAATCCAGCGACTGCAACTGCGTCAGTCCGGCCAGCTCTTTCAGCCCCGCGTCGGTCACCTGGTGTCCATTAAGACGTAAGCCAAATGGAACCTCTGGTGGAGGAAGAGCTGTTAGTCTCCCGGTTGGGAACACCTTAAAAAGGAAGGCCGGCGGGGCCCCGGCCACGGGCTTTGCCTTGCCGGACCGCCAGTCCAGGTGTCCCCACTGGTTTACCGAGATCCAGCCAAACTCGGCCCCGGCCTTTTCCCATGCGGCGATGACTTCGGGCGCCGGCCGGACCGGTTCCTTCGCCGGCTCCTGGGCCAACGATACGAGTTGCGCAGGCAGGACC
The DNA here is from genome assembly GCA_043749935.1 of Planctomycetia bacterium. Classification (GTDB taxonomy): domain Bacteria; phylum Planctomycetota; class Planctomycetia; order Pirellulales; family PALSA-1355; genus PALSA-1355. Next base: position 4,065 of record JAYVCO010000647.1, on the reverse strand, counting down.
ATCACCACGCCGATCGCGATTTCTAGCAACACAGGCATTGCCAAGCGGTTCATGGATCACCTCGATGGAAATGGAATCCAAGACTGTCACGCGGTTGCGGGTTTGTCGCGGCGTTTTCGGCGCGTTAGATCGTTTCTCGATATCGCTCAATGACCGGCGGCGGACTGCTGCCCCGGATGTAGGCCCGGCTGAGGACACCCAGTTCGGCACCGTATCTCCCTCACGCACGTCCGCATCATTGGAATCATTCGGCAGGCCGACTTCAACTGTGCGATTGGATCCTCGTGGTAGTGGCTGCGTGCCGAAAATCGTTGGTTTTACGGCACTTGTCGGCATGAGCCCAGCGCCCTATAAATCTTCGGGCCACGGCGTCTCTAAACTCAGGTCGTCAACCAAAACACTGACTACTCATGGAAAGTTAGCTTCGCGGCGTCGCAGCGTTCCGGCGGAGTTGTGCCGCTAAACGGCCAGCGATCTTGGACCGGCGCGGAGTGGCTTTGGCGAACGCGCGAAGATCGCAGTCACTCAGATCATTCCGCTCAGCCAGGCCACGATCGCCACGATAATGGCGAAGGCGCCGCCGCCGACAATCCCCAGCCCGATGATCAGCCAGAGTGGAAACACTTTTTCTTCCTGGTGCCGCCGATGCGTCGCCAGCGGGGTTGAAGAGGATTGTTCGGACGACATGGCCGGAGCCGCCAGGAGCTCGTCCATCAGATCGTTGTCTTTCGTGAGGTCCGGCAGCGGTGGCGCGGGCTTGGACTTGACTGTCGATTTCGGTTTTTTATCGACGGGTCGGGTGGCAGAAGGCTCGCCCTTTTGGACAGTTGACGACAATGGTTTCTTAGGCGAGGAATCTGACTTCTTGATGGTCGAGTTGGAACTGACCCCGTTGACTTTTGACTCGCCGGTTTTCGCGTCCTGAGGTTGCGGTTTCGGCGCCCCTTTACGGGCCGAGGGCTCATCATCCAACGGAGCTAGCGAAAGGTCTTCGTTCTGCGACGGCCCTGTCGGAGGAGGTGGCACGGCGAACGCGCCCGACTCGCCCGGCTTGACCCCGCTATCTCCCAGCCAGTCCGAAAGTGCTTGCGCGACATCATCGGCGGTCCGATAGCGGTCGTCCGGCAATTTGGCCATCATTTTGCTGCAGATGGCGAGCAACTCCTCGGGTGCGTCGGGGCGAGCCTTGCGAATGTCCGCGGGCTCCGCCGACTGATGTTGGAGAAGTCGTTGTGGAATCGTGCCTTGTGGAAACGGCGCATCGCCGGAGAGCATGAAGTAGAGTGTGCAGCCGAGGCTGTAAACGTCGACGCGCTCGTCGACCTTATGGCTATCGATCGCTTGTTCGGGTGCCAGATAATCGACCGTGCCGATCATTTTTTGATCGTAGGCCATGGTGAGTGAGCCTTGCGTCTCGTCTGAAAAACGGGCCAGCCCCATGTCGAGGATCTTGACCGTGCCCGTCTTATCGACGAGCAAATTAGCTGGCTTGATGTCGCGGTGAATCAACCCCGAGCGGTGGGCGTAGCCCAATCCGGCTGCCGCCTGACGCGTGTAATCGGCGGCCGTGCGATACGGCAGAGGGCCGTTACGGCTGACGACCGCCTGAAGGTCGGCGCCTTCGACGAATTCCATGACCAGATAGTGGATGTTGCCTTCGTGGTCCACATCGAACGCCCGAACCATATTCGGATGGTTTAGCGTGGCCGACGCCCGAGCCTCCTGGTGGAATCGCTCCAAGTAAGAAGTGTGAGCGGCCAAGTGGGTCGGCAGTAACTTGATAGCCACTTTGTGCCGCATGACCAGATGTTCGGCCAGATAGACGCTACCCATCCCGCCAGTGCCGATGTGGTTGAGCAGCTTGTACTTACCGAGATAGAAGCCCTTGTGCCGGCCCTGTAGGAGCTTTTCGCTTTGCCACTCGGTCAGCAGGCCAGCCTTGGTGAGGCTCGACGCGACGATACCGCTATCCTTGACGGACTGGTCGACACCGGAGAGCGCTTGGTTAAGTCGCTCGTTGTCGACTAACCCGCTCTTTTTTACCAGGTCTACAAACTGATCGACCTTGAGTTTGGACATCGCACTCAAGCAAGGAAAAACGGTAAACAATTACCCCTTCATTATAATATCAACAATCCCCCGCCGTGGTAGATCCCGTCAAAAGCCTCGTCGTGGGCCCCCGAGGGGAAATTTCGCGGCGATCCTGCGGTAAAACGTACATCAAGAGCGAAGCGATCGTAGCTAGTTCCGAGGGAATAGGTCCTCTGTCGGAACTTGTAAAACCGGCCAAAAACGAGAAATTCTGCAATCCGCTCGGCTTATCCGGATGATACTGGTGGCAATCTGCTGGTCAAGTATTCCGCTCCTGGGCTGGCTGGGCCATCGCGGCGGATCTGGTGATCCTGGTTCAGGCTTCAACGTTCGCCGCCCCAGCCCGGCAGAGAACGCACGCCTCCCATCGCCGGAACAGGTCCTAGCTGTCGAATGCCGGAGGAGCGCTGGGAATAGGGGTATTGCGGTTGGCCATATTGGTTGTAACGCATCGAACCCCAATTGCCCTGTTGAGATTGAGCGCTGGGATAGGACGAGACTCGAGGTTGACGTGCGGCCAAAAAGGCGGCGTAGCTTTGCTGGTCATACGGGACCCATTTGCCATCCGTCCAATACACCCACTGGTTGGTCGGCAGCCAATACCACCAGAGACCGTTGTGTTGCTTGAATCTCCAGCGCTCGCCAGGCGCGGCCGCCGGGTTGGAATCGGAAGCGTCCGAAGCGACAGAACCCAATGCTGACCGATCCTTGTTTGGATTCACGGGCGAGGGAGACTCTTGCGCCAAAGCGGACTGGAGTTGTATCGCGAGCAAAAGCACGGTCGAAAGAGCGAGATGAGCCATTTTACTTCTCCTGAAAGTTCCGCGGGTGAAGGTACGGCGGTACGCAATCAATTATCAACCGATTCACTCAAGACCACAAGGCATCGTGGGCGTGATATGACGCGCCCGTCGTCAAAACCCTCGAACGGCATGGGGCTGATAAGGATTCTCGAGCGATTCGATTTCCATGGGGGTCAACTTTAGCTCGAGAGCCGAGATCGCGGATTGCAGGTGCTCGATCTTTGTCGCGCCGACAATGGGAGCCGTGACCGCCGGCTTTGAAAGGAGCCACGCCAGCGCGACCTGGGCTGGCGGAGTCCCTCGCTCGCTCGCGACTCTTTCCAACGCCTGGACCACATCTTTGTCGGCCGAGTGGTCGTACAACTTGCGGGCATAATCGTCGCTGGCCGCTCGCGTGGTCGTCGCGCGATCGTCCTTTGTTTTGCGAGTGCCAGTCAGCAGCCCGCGGGCCAACGGCGACCAAGGCAAGACGGCAATTTTCTCGGCTTCGCACAGCGGAATCATCTCGCGCTCTTCCTCGCGATACAGCAGGTTGTAATGGTTCTGCATGCTAACGAACCGAGCCCAACCGTGGCGTTCCGATGATGTCAGCGATTGCGAGAACTTCCAGGCTGCCGTCGAGCTGGCACCAATGTAGCGGACTTTGCCTTGTCGAACGAGTTGATCGAGCGCGGCGAGCATTTCATCGATCGGAACAGCAGGATCGAAGCGATGAACGTGATAGAGGTCAATCACCACCACGCCCAATCGCTTCAGGCTCGCTTCGCAGCCTTGCTGAATGTGTTTCCGCGACAGTCCTGACATGTTGGGTCCGGGGCCCATGGAGTTGAATACTTTGGTGGCCACGACGCACTCGTCGAGATTGGCATACTCTCGCAATGCCTGACCAGTGATTTCCTCGCTCACGCCAAGCGAGTACATGTCGGCCGTATCAAAAAAGTTGATGCCACTTTCGACGGCCAGACGGAAGAAGGGCATAGCCGTTTGCCGATCCAAAACCCAAGGACGCCACTGCGGGTCGCCGTAACTCATGCAGCCCAAGCACAGCCGTGAGACGGTGACTCCGGTACTACCGAGGGATGTGTATTGCATGGCCAAACCATTGTTACTGAAGGACTGCTCTATTTCTCACTCACCGAGGTCGAGGACGTTGCCGAGGCCTTCATGTTGC
>JAYVCO010000646.1:0-3564 GCA_043749935.1 Planctomycetia bacterium | reverse complement strand
CCGTAATCCGCTATCGCTTCCGCCCTTTCTCGACGCGCGCGATGAGCGTGGACGCCGCGACTCCGATCGCGTCACAAATCAGGAATAGCGTATCGACGGTCGGGGACTGCCGGTTGTTTTCCAGTCGGCTGACGTAGGTGCGGTCAATCTTGGCGGCAAACGCAAGTTGTTCTTGCGTCATTTCGGCCGCCTCGCGCGCTTTGCGTAGTTCATCGCCCACCATGTGGGCCATTCTGCCGCCCACATGGTTGACTTGTCGGTGGATTATAGTCTACACTCTTGGCGCTGCCCAATGGAGGGGATAGGTACCCAAGTGAAACCCTCGAAGGAATTCTGCCATGCCCACTGCTTGGTATTTCAAGAACGGCGACCAAGTTTTCGGCCCGATGCCGTCGCAAGAGTTGAAGGAGAAAGCGACATGGAGCATCGTCAAGCCCGAGACATGGGTTACGCCCTAGAAAATCGGCTCCGTTCGAGGGCCGGTTGACAGGGGGGAAGAACGGAATGTACCATTCATTCCTGCGTGGCAAACGTGCCAGATCGTTTCTCCTTGGGCAAATGAATTAGGAGAGGAAACATGGGTCGCGTCTTCTTTGCTACGATTGCAATCTACTCGTCGCTGGTTCTGGCAATCTCCCCCAGCCTCGCGCTCGCCCAAACAGTCACCCTCCCGAATGGGCAAACGTACACGCCGCCGACAGCGATGGCACCGGTCGCCGTGACGCCCTACCCGATCTACTCCGGAATTGTCGGAACGCCTAAGAACTACGACACCATCCGCGTGAACAAACTGAAAGTTTTCAACGCCGAGAAAGTGGCTTGGCTCAAAAAGATGACCGACCAACGCAAGGAGCTCATCAAAACAGCCGAAAAGCTCGGCAAGATCGAAGTTGTCCTTGAAAAGGACGATCTCGGAGATCCCTATTACCTCCCCAAAATCAAGGAACTACTTGAAACCGTCAGCAAGCAAATTCCGGAACGAAAAGCCGCCGGAATTAAGGTATTCGAAGCAAGCAAGGCAGCCGCGTTAGCCATCGACCAAGAATACCAAGTCGTGCCGCCTCTAAAATACACCGAACTACAAAAAACTCTCAAGGAGCAATACGACGCTCTTAGCGCCGAAATGAAGACCTTCGTAGCCAATGAAACGCAATACTATGACCTGTTATCCAAAGCGGGGTCGCTGATTCCAGCAAACCCACCGCTCGAAACCGTCGAATACAGAACCGTTGTGGAAAAAATCGAAGAATGCTCCGCGCTACTCAAAAGACCAGAGCTAACAACGCTCCAAAACTTGCGGCAACGATGGAAGCCAAAAACTGGCTAGAGGGAAAGCAATTTTGGACGCGAACCAAACTAACCGATGTCCAAGCGGACAAAGTCCCATTTTACGAGCTAAAATTCCAACCACTCCAGAAGTCGAAAACGCTGTTTGCATGGAAAACATTCCAAGCGTTGAAACAACTCACGCAAAAAGAATCGCTTGACATTTCGGTGGGCGAGACCCTTGCGTTACTTCTACAGCCCACCAGCGAGAAAAGCGACCTAACCATTACAATCGGCGCCGCGACCGGCGCAACGACGGTTTCTTTCAAAATCGGAGACAGCCGAATCGAACACGTCAAATTTGAAGATCCCGACGACGTCATTCAACCTCCGATTCAAGCAATCGCGCCAACGTCACTTACGCCGCAACCACCATCGATTCGAGACCTTGTCGTAATTGCTCATAACCAAAATACTGACCAAGAAAAATTGTCTGATCTTTCCCGAGAAAAGACCGCTGTCGTCCGGTATTGGGTGGCCCAAAACCCAAACACTCCGCCTGGAATCCTCAGTATCCTCTCGAACGACTCTGATTCTGCCGTACGCAACAAAGCCAAAGAAAATCCGAATTTCCCAAAGCCAATACCAATCGTTGAACGAAAATCGGAAAAAGAACGACAACCGAAATTTGCCGTTGAAGGCGAAAAGCCGGTGTTCAACGCTGAAAACGAGAGCCACTGGCTAGAGATTTTCGTTGTTGGAACAATTATTTTGCTCGTCATTGGATTCCTTCTCGTACGCAATAGCGTGTAGCGGCAATGTTTCTTCACCGGCGGCCGGGATAGTCGGAGGGGGAAAATCCCATCACGCGCTTGAAGGTGGTGGAGAAGACGAACGGATTTTGATAGCCGACTTTGGCGGCGATGGTTTCGATCTTGCCGCCGGTCGAGGTCAGGAGTTCGGCCGCCCGCCGCATCCGCAGCCAGATCAATTGCTGGCGCGGGGTGCGGCCCAACTCGCGGCGGCAGAGACGCTGCAATTGCTTCTCGCCAACATGCGCGGCGGCAGACAGCGACGACACGCTCCACGGCTCCGCGAGCGACTCGGCGACCTTCGCCCACAACGACCAGAGCCGCGGATCGAGGCTCGCCGGTTGCGCGAAGCGGACGACGTAAGCGTGAATCAGTTCGACCCACCGCTCGACGACGGCCGGCGTGTTCTGCGTCGTGCATTCTCGATGCAGCCCCAGAATCGCCAACCGCAACGGTTCCGGATCGTACGCGGCGATCATCGGCGTATGCACGGCGGCAAGTGTCATCGGGCGGTCAAAAACGGCCAGGGTGGGCGGAATGAAAAGCGGCCATTTTTTACGGAGCGCGGTTCGCGGGTGGTGTACAGCAACACAATTTCTGTTGCTGGAGACTGCCGATGGCGAATGTCCTCAAGATGGCGAAGATTCAGTCGATACAACAATTACATGCGGCAGGTTGGTCGCAGCGGCGGATCGCCCGTGAGCTGGGGATCGACCGTGGCACGGTAGCGCGACAGCTACGATCGCCACCACCGGATCCAAAACCAGCCATTCCGCCCACCGGCTCGAACGGTTCAAATGCAGCCACTTTTCCGGCGGTCCCGGCTCTTGTGCCGCAAAGGAGCGATGGTAGCGACGGCGCCGATTGTGCGCCACTCTCAAATGCAGCCATTCCGCCCACCGGGTTGCCGGAAAGCAACAGTAAGCCAGAACCCGCCGAATCGGCCGAAGCGAACGTTTCGGCAACGCCTGGCGCCCTCGCGCCGACGAGCGAAAGTTCCGTCGCTGGGCCTGGCCGGCGGAGCCTATGCAAGCCACTGCGTGAACTGATTCTCGCCAAGCTGGAGCAGCGGCTGTCGGCCCAGCGCATCTGGCAGGATCTCAAGGACGACCACGGCTTCACGGGCAGTTATTGCAGCGTCAAGCGATTCGTGAATCGGCTGGGCCTGGCGACACCGCTGCCGTTTCGCCGCATGGAGTGCGGACCGGGCGAAGAAGCGCAGGTCGATTTCGGCAGCGGCGCGCCGATCATCACAGCCGATGGCCAGCGACGAAAAACCAATGTCTTTCGGATCGTGCTCAGCCACAGCCGTAAGGCCTACAGCGAGGCCACGCTCACTCAAACCAGCGAAGACTTCTTCCGCTGTTTAGAAAACGCCTTCGCCCATTTTGGCGGCGTGCCGCAGACGCTGGTGATCGACAATCTCAAAGCGGCGGTGGCGCATCCCGACTGGTTCGATCCGGTGCTGACGCCCAAGGTGCAATCG
>JAYVCO010000645.1:0-7066 GCA_043749935.1 Planctomycetia bacterium | reverse complement strand
AAGTGCATGAACAACACCTGCATCGTGACGGAGGCTCACGCTACTTTTCAATCCCCACTACCGCCTGAATCTGCTAGCAAAAACCGCGAAAGTTGATCTTAGTGCGTTGCTGTTTTTTTTCCGGCATTTTGCGGATAGTCCATTTGTGGGGGGCTAATCCGCTCGCCCACCGCACCCTGGTACAATTGCTCGAATGAGCGAACTTCTGCTTGCTAGTCGCGGACCCATAAGCGCTGTCCTTGGCGTGGCCGTCATGTTGATGCTTTTGGGCGCGATGCTTCTACGCCGAGCAAACTGCAAATGACCGCCCATAAACGCCGCTGGACCTTTTCCTTGCGGACGATGTTCGTGGTAGTGACGGTGTTGGGCATTTTGGGCTGGATTGGAAACAACATTCGATGGATTCATCAGCGGCGCGAGTTTATCGAAAATCCTCCAACGATATATATGCACGCCACCAGAGTCCCACATTCAGCAGCACCCTGGGCACCGTGGCCCTTGTGGCTATTTGGCGAGCGTGGCTGGTCTGAAATTAGCATCAGCTTTGTTCCGTGGGATGTCTGGGAGGACAAGGAATACCAAGTGCAACCGCTGAGCGAGGTAGAGCTCGCACAGTTGAATCACGCCAAAAGTCTCTTTCCAGAGGCAATCGTTTCGACTACCCCATTGGATAGTCGCCGGGCTAATGCAGAAGCATCTCGTAATCGAATAGCCTCCCCGGCAACACACTAATCACAGAATGGCACTAGCTTAAGGAAACGAGGCGCTTATTGTATTTGCAAAAGCAACGCACCACCCTCAACCGCAAACCACACAAAACCGCTGATCGATAGGGACGGATGAGATGATGGCTGGACATTTTCTAAACGAGCTGCGCGCGACATTCGAAACACGCTTGAAGCATCTAGCGCTTGTCTACCGCGGCCATTCGACGACCTACGGCGAGTTGGATCATTGGTCTCGTCGATGCGGCGCGCGACTACAGGCCTTGGGAGTCGAGCCGGGCGACCGCGTCGTCATCATCACGCCGGAGAAAATGCCGTTCCTGGTGGCATCTTTGGGCGCGATGTACGCGGGCGCCGTGCCGTTGCCGCTCAACCCGCGATACACGCGCGAGGAATTGCGATACTTTCTCAACGACAGCCAGGCAAGTGTCGTTGTTGCTGGCACGGATCAGCGGCCTTTAATCGATGAGCTGGTCCCCGAGCTGACGCAAGCACCGGCGGTAATCCTCGACGCTTCCATTTTAGAGTCGCCTCGCGCCGTGCTGCGTGAGCCGGATGTGAAAGCCGACGACCCTTGTTTGATGCTCTACAGCTCCGGCACGACCGGCTGGCCCAAGGGAGTCATGCACACGCACTCGAATGCGGCAAGTAGCTTGCGCGGCTTGCAATCGTGCTGGCAAATCACTCAAGACGACGTCGTCGTCAATGTGCTTCCGCTGTTTCACATTCACGGCCTGGCTTTCGCGACCCATTTGACATGGCTGGCCGGGGGCTGCGTATGGCTTGAAGACGCGTTCGAGCCGCAACGGACACTTGCGGCCATCGGGCAAGGGACCGTGTTCATGTCCGTTCCGACGATGTATTACCGATTGTTGGAGGAGCCGGGATTTCGCGAGGCCGCTCGATCTTGGAGCGGCGTGCGGCTGTTCACATGCGGCTCGGCGCCGATTCGGCCTGAGGTATTGCCGCAGCTCGAGGACATTTTAGGGCACCCGGTGGTGAACCGGTATGGCATGACCGAGGCCTACGTGATTACCAGCCTTCCACTCGACGGACCGTGGCCTGGCGGATCGGTCGGAGTACCGCTCGACGGCATCGAACTTCGGGTTACCCGTGGCGATGGCCTGCCGGCCGGGCCTGAGGAAGTCGGAGCAGTCGCAATTAGGGGACCGAACTTGTTCCGCGAATACTGGCGCAATCCTCAAGCCACGCAGGCTGCGATGGCTGGCGGTTGGTTCGAGACGGGAGATCTCGGTGCCTTGGATGTGCGCGGTTTCCTGACACTCGCGGGCCGAAAGCACGATTTGATCATCACCAGCGGGTTCAATGTATATCCGCAGGTGGTCGAGCGCGTCATTGGTGAGTGCCCCGGCGTGCGAGAATGCGTCGTCGTCGGCGTGCCCGACAGCCAGCGAGGCGAGCGCGTCGCCGCGGCCGTGATTCGCAGCGATCCGAAATTAGATGAGGCCCGATTGCGCTCTTGGTGGAGCGATCGTCTGATTCACTATCAACAACCGAAGCTGGTGGTATTTGTCGACGATCTCCCGCGAAACAGCCTCGGCAAAGTGTTGCGAAGAGAACTGCGGACCCATCTGCAGAATATGGCAGTGGACAGTTGAACCTTGAGGATGACCATGGACCTCGCGTGGCTGTCGCTGTTGGCTCTGTTGGTGGTCATCGCAATCAGTTGTACGGCACGCGCCAATCCCGGTGTTGTTGCCATCGCATTGGCCTGGGGAATCGCGGTGTATGCGGCGCCGTGGTTTGGTGAGTCGCTAGGAATCGTGACGCTCATCGCTGGTTTTCCAGCGGATTTGTTTCTCACGCTCGTAGGCGTGACTTTGATATTCACGCAAGCCGAAAACAACGGAACGCTGGCCCGAGTCGCGGATGTCGCTCAACACTTGTGTCGCGGAAATGTTGGGCTGCTGCCCGCAATGTTCTTTTTGTTCGCATTGGTGCTCGGAACGGCCGGACCTGGCAACATCGCGGTCGCGGGCCTTACCGCGCCAGTGGCCATGGCGACGGCGCGCCGTGTGGGAATCTCGCCGTTCTTGATGGCAATCATGGTTGGACACGGAGCGATCGCGTGTACACTCTCTCCTCTGACGGCTGCCGGAGTCGTGACCAGCAAAATCCTCTCGGGTATGGGTCTGGCTGGGCACGAGTGGCAGATCTACGCTTACAATGCGTTGGCCAATTCGGCTGTCGCGTTCGGCGGCTTCCTGCTGTTTGGCGGATGGAAGCTGCTGGGCAAGTCGCCGGGGAATGACTTGTCGCTCGACCCATCCACGCCGGACGATTCATCGCCCGCCACGCGTTTGCGCTTCGAGAAACGACACTGGATCACGGTGACAATCATCATGGCAGTTGTCGTCGCCGTCGTGGCCGGCAACGCACACATTGGGATGGCGGCCTTCGCCGGCGCGGCGATCCTTTCGGTATTTGGCCTGACAGACGAACGCGAAGTCTTTCAGAGACTGCCGTGGAGCGTGATTCTGATGGTCTGCGGTGTCAGCGTGCTGACGTCGCTGCTCGACAAAACCGGCGGTACCCTGCGATTCGCCGAGCTCATCGACTCCGTTTCGACACCCAGCACAGTAACCGGGGTGCTCGCTTTTTCGACGGGAATCGTGTCCGTTTACAGCAGCACCACCGGAGTCGTTTTGCCAGCATTCCTGCCGATGGTGAAACAACTTTCCGAGGTGCAGCCGGGGTCCGACCCACTCTCACTCGCATTGTCCGTGTTGATCGGCGGCAATCTTGTCGATATGTCGCCATTCTCCACGATCGGCGCTCTGTGCGTCGCCGGAGCTCCCCTTGGAGTCGACCGCCGGAGGCTGTTCAACCAGCTCATCGCCTGGGGATTCGCGCTCTCGATCGTCGGCGCAATTCTATGCTGGGCATTCCTCCGACCATGATTCGCCTCCGCGAGCACTTTCCTGCGGATGACAAGCTTTATCAGTCGGCTCGCCAAGCGTATCTCACGTGCACGATCTAACTGTGAATGTGGAATACTTTGGATACAGCCGGCAAACACAACTCGGCCGTTGGTTGCCCCAAGTTGCTTACTCCGTTAGACTTGATGCCACCTCAGTTCTTTCTGTTGCGACTCTTTTTTGGGTGGTATCGTGGCCCGCGTCGTGTTGGCGATGTCTGGTGGGGTGGATAGCAGCGTGGCGGCCCACTTGCTGCGCGCGGGCGGGCACGACGTGGTTGGCGTGTTCATGCGGCACGGCGAGCCGGTGGCCACTAGCTGCGCCTCGGAGAAGCCAGCCGCGGTGGGACAACTGCCGATTGTCACGGGCCGGGGCGCTCACAAGCAGGGTTGTTGCAGTGCCAGCGACGCCGAAGACGCACGTCGCGTGGCCGACCGGTTGGACATTCCGTTCTATGCAATCGATTTTCAGGAAGAATTCAGCCAGATCATCGACTACTTCATCGACGAATACACCTCGGCTCGCACGCCCAACCCGTGCGTGATGTGCAACAACTGGATCAAGTTTGGCCGGCTGTTCGACTATGCCGACAGCGTGGGCGCCGATTTCGTTTCCACTGGGCACTACGCCCGGCTATTGAGCGGCGCGGGCCCAGACGGTTTGCCCGGCTTGGCGCGGGGAGTCGACCCCGGCAAGGATCAATCGTACGTGCTATTTGGTATCGATCGGCAGTTGTTGTCGCGAATGCTGCTGCCGATCGGCGGTTACCAAAAGACCGAGATCCGCCGACTGGCCGAGGAAATTGGCCTACGCGTGGCGGACAAGAAAGACAGCCAGGAGATTTGCTTTGTACCCGATGGCGACCATGCCGCCTTCATCCGCAACAAGCGGGGCGAGAGTGCCACGGCTGGCGAGGTCGTGACCAGTGACGGCCAAGTTCTCGGGTCGCATGAGGGACTAGAAAAGTTTACGATCGGCCAGCGCAAGGGGTTGGGAATTGCCTTGGGCGAACCACGGTTTGTCATTCGGCTCGAACCCGATACCAACCGCGTCGTGTTGGGCACGAAAGAGGAATTGGCACGAGGCGAACTGACGGCCAACCGCACGAATTGGCTGGTCGAGCCGCCTCAGGGTTCGTTATCTTGCGAGGTCAAGATTCGCTACAATGCCCGGCCCGTCGCGGCCAACGTAACGGTGCTGCCAAAAAGCCGGCTGCGCGTGGTCTTTAATGAGCCGCAGTACGGAGTTGCGCCCGGTCAGGCCGTTGTCTGCTACGAAGGCGATCAGGTGTTGGGCGGTGGCTGGATCGAATAGGGTCTGTTGGCGAGGGCGGCTAGCGTTGCTAACTCCAACAACAAACCCATTGCGTGCGGCTGTTTTCCTGGTGCGCAGACCGCTATGCTTACGTTATTCAGGCCACAGGCGAACGCTATCGCCTAGGGTTTTCAAATCGAATCCCCGTGACTCGGGAATCTGCGAGGTTTTCTCATGGCTAACTGGCCCTTTGTCATCGCCCAGGGTTTCAACCCGAACACTGATATCAAATGGCCTTGGCTGCTGGTAGGCGGCATCGCGGCGATTGCCATCTTCATGTTCATGGTGGCGATGTTGGCGTATGGGAAACTCTGGTTCCAAGCCTACATGTCCAACGCCCGGGTGAGCATGCTCAGCCTGATCGGTATGAGCCTGCGGCAAGTCAATGCCCGGGTCATTTTGCAAGCCAAGATCATGGCCCTGCAAGCCGGGGTAGGCAGCGACCCGACAACCGGCATTACCACGCGTCGTCTCGAGGCCCACTATCTGGCCGGCGGCAATGTTCCCAACGTCATCAACGCGATCATTGCCGCACACCGGGCCGATATCGACTTGGATTTCGATCGTGCCGCGGCCATCGACCTGGCCGGGCGCGATGTTTTGGAAGCCGTGCGCACGAGCGTCTATCCGAAAGTCATTGATTGCCCCGATCCGAGCAAAGCCAAGAAATCGCATCTGAGTGCCGTGGCCAAAAACGGCGTCGAGCTGCGCATTCGGGCTCGCGTCACGGTCCGCACGAACCTGGCGCAGCTCATTGGTGGAGCGACCGAAGAGACGATCATCGCCCGTGTCGGCGAGGGCATCATCACTTCGATTGGCTCGTCGGAAAGCCATTTGGAAGTCATGGAAAACCCGCACCGCATTTCCAAGGCCGTGCTTGACCGGGGTCTCGATGCCCACACCGCATTCGAAATCGTCTCGATCGACATTGCCGATATCGACGTAGGCGAAAACATCGGCGCCCGGTTGCAGGCCGATCAGGCCGAAGCCGACACGCGCGTCGCCCGTGCCAAAGCCGAGGAACGTCGGGCCAACGCGATCGCCCGCGAGCAGGAAATGAAAGCCAAAGTGGCCGAGAACCGCTCGCGCGTCATCCTGGCCGAATCGGAAGTGCCCATGGCCATGGCCGAAGCATTCCGCCTGGGCAACTTCTTTGGTCGCGAAGTGCCGGAAGACACCAAGGGCAACGGACGGGCCAACTGATGTTTCGGTTTGCCTGTGCGTTGTGCGTAGCAGTCGTCAGCATGAATGCCCGAGTTCTGGCCGCAGAGCTCGGCGCCGACGAGTTGAAGCTGCTGACGACCTTTCGCAATGAGTTCGTCGACATCACACCGGGGCACGGGACGTTTCCAGCCGAATTCCAGATGGGTAGCGACGATACCCATTCGAACCAACGGCCTCAGCATCGCGTGACGCTGAAAAACTCGTTTGCAATTGCCCGTTACGAGGTGCCGCAGAATCTTTGGCAGGCCGTGATGGCGGCCAACCCGAGCCGCTGGAAAGGCCCGCGCAACTCGGTCGAAATGCTTTCGTACGATGACGCCGTGCAGTTCTGCCGCAAGGTGACCGAGCAACTGCGGCAGGCGAAACTGATCGGATCGCAGCAAGTTGTCCGCCTCCCTTCCGAAGCCGAATGGGAGTATGCGGCCCGCTCGGGCACGAGCACGCTCTATTCGTTTGGCGACAGCGTCGACGATTTGGATGCCCACGCCTGGTCGACGCGAAACGCCGCTGGCAACGACCCGGCGGTCGGCGTGAAGCGGCCCAACGCTTGGAATCTGTACGACGTCCACGGCTATCTTTGGGAATGGTGTGCCGACAATTGGCACGATGATTATCAGGCCGCGCCGGCCGACGGTTCCGCCTGGACCACCGGCGGCGACCCGGCCCGCGCCGTATTGCGCGGCGGCAGTTGGAAGGATCCTGCCGAAAAACTGACCAGCGCCTTCCGCCGCCCTGCCTCCAAAGAGTTCAAGGACGACGCCGTCGGGCTGCGCTGCGTGCTGGCCAAATAGCCAATCCTGTCTCCTCGCCCTCCGGGGGAGGGTTCGGGAGGGGGCCGTTTTCCGGTCCCCTCTTCCCGCCAGA
>JAYVCO010000644.1:0-7399 GCA_043749935.1 Planctomycetia bacterium | reverse complement strand
CCGATGGCCGCCGCGCTCTGCTTCGAGCGGCTGCGTAGCATGGGCCGAGTCAACGATTCGTTGGAGCCGGTACTCTCGCTGTCGTTGGCCACCTGTTGGCTCCGTGCCGGCAAACCCGAAAAAGCGCGCGAGACACTGGTGCTTTTGAAGCGAACGCATCCTGGCGCCGAGGTCGTGCTAGGCGGCAAGCCCGTGAAGTTGTTTGCCAACGAATCACAAGCCTTGGCGTGGCTACAAGACAAAGTAGGCCCGCAACGACCGCTGCATTCAATGGAAGCCGGCGGCTGGGCCTTGTTTCGCGGCGACGAAGCCCGCAATGCCTCGAGCATCGGCGGCCAGCCGCTGCTTAGCGCGCGGTGGCGTCAGCGCACGGCCGACGACCGTGCCGTCGAGAAATTCGTCAACAAGCTTCGGCAAGACTACCTCAGCCAGGAAATCGTGGTGTTGCCAAGCTTCCAACCGCTGGCGGTCGGCGACGTGGTGCTCATGCGCACGGCGTTTGCCGTGCAAGCCGTGGATTTCCAGAACGGTAAACTTGTCTGGCGCTATCCGGCAACCGACGACTCCTTCGATCAATTCCTCAAAGCCGGAAGCTCGGCTCAGCCGGGCCAAAGCGTGCAATTATTTTCTGGACTCGACCAGCGAATCTGGGAAGACGCTACCTACGGCACGCTTAGCAGCGACGGAGACCAGGTCTATTTCATCGAAGACCTGGGGCTTGGTACCAATCCCAGTCCACTCGTGACCTTTCTGCCCAATGGGCGGCGGTTGACCGTCAGCGCGCGCAATACGAATCGCCTGGCTGCCCGGGAATTGCGTACCCAGGGCAAGTTGAAGTGGGAGGTGGGGGGAATCACTGGGGAAGATGAGCCCAAGTTGGCCGGCGCTTTCTTTTTGGGGCCGCCGCTACCGCTGCTCGGCCACCTGTATATCATGGCCGAAATGAAGAGCCAGGAAATTCGGCTCATCGTGTTGTCGGCCAAGACCGGAGCCTTGGAGTGGTCGCAGCAATTGGCCGTGGTCGAGACGCCGATCACGATGGATACCAATCGCCGCAACGCCGGCGCCACGCCCAGCTTTGCCGACGGGGTGATTGTGTGCCCGACGTCGGCTGGTGCGGTCGTGGCCATCGACTCGGCCACGCACTCGTTGTTGTGGGGCTACCAATACCCTCGCTCGCAGCAAAATACGGATCGCTTTAATGCCGTCCGACTGGCAATTTACCCCGGCACTGAGCGGCACGCCAACGAACACTGGGCCGATGGCACCGCGACGATTTCCGATGGCCGGGTTCTACTGACACCTGTCGAATCGGATCAGCTTTATTGTTTGAATCTTGCCGGTGGCAAGGAGTTATGGAAGCAAAGCCGTGGAAGCAACTTTTACATTGCTTGCGTTCACGAGGGCAACGTGATCCTGGTCGGTCGCAACACGGTTTCGGCTGTCAAACTGGCCGATGGCGAGAAAGCCTGGAAGGACCTGGAACTGCCGTCCGGCGCATTGCCCAGCGGCCGCGGGTGTTATAGCGGGGACAGCTAGTATCTCCCCCTGACTTCGGCCGAAGTCGCCAAGATCAATCTGCGGACCGGACAAATCCAACAGCGCTCCAAATCGCGCAGCGGAACCGTGCCCGGAAACCTGGTCTGCTATCGCGGCAGCATTATTTCGCAAGGCGCCGATTATCTGGATGCCTATTATCAGCTCGATTCCTTGAAAGTGGAGATTGCCAAAGCCCTCGACAAGCAGCCTGACGATTCCAAGGCCCTTGCCGCGCTGGCCGAAGTCAAGCTCGATCAAGGATCGCTCGGTGAGGCGATTGAACTGTTCCGCCGCTCGAATCAACTCAAGCCGGACGATACGACGCGCGAGCAGTTGGTCGAGGCCATGCTCGAAGGTTTGCAAAGCGATTTTGCCGCCCATCGCGGCAGCCTTGCCGAACTCGACAAGTTGATCGAAAAAGACGAGCAGCGGCTGAAATACTTCCGTCTGGTGGCCCTCGGCCTGCAATCGTCCGGCGAAGTGCTGCCCGCATTCGAGACGTATCTGAAATTGGCCGACCAGAATGCGTCGCCGGCGCTCGACGCGATCGAAGACGGGCTCAGCGCGCGGCGAGATCGCTGGATCCAAACGCAGCTCGAGCGGTTGCAGGACGCGGCAAGCCAAGAGCAGCGACAGAAGATGGACGCGGAGGTCGCGATCCGCTTGCAATCGGCGCTCGAGTCGCAATCGGCGGCGCGACTGCGGGCTTTTCTGACCATCTTCGAGGGACATTCGCTCGCGAATCGGGCCCGCGAGGCGCTGCTGGCGAAACTGACCAACACGGATTTGTTGGAAGCCGACGCGTTGTTGCGAAAGATCGAACGAAAGGGCTCGGCGGCGCAGACCGCTCAGGGCGTGGCCCGCGTGGCCGCCTTGCTGCGCGAGGCCGGTCGAGCCGACGTGGCCGCGTTCTATTACGACCAACTGGCTAACCGTTTCGCCAGCGTCGAATGCCAGGACGGCAAGACCGGTCAACAGCTCGTGGCCGAATTGTCCGCCGACAATCCCATTCGCAAGTGGCTCCCAGCGGCCGGACCTTGGCCTTTGGGCAAGGTGGTGACGCGCGAAGAAAAGACGAAATTCCCGACCGGAACTCCCCGACCACCGCGTGTCGCCGATCTCGAAATCGTGGGGCCATCCGGTCCTTTTTTCAAGAACATGAACATAGTGTTGGACTCGGCACAGAAAGTACTGATTGGCCAGGACGGCATGGGCGAAAAACGGTTTCGCATTCAGATTTCGGAATCCAACAGCCGCTTCCCGCGACCCAACGGATATAACGCTCCGCCGTTGAGCTACGTGAGTGTCAACGGCGGGTTGCTCGTGTTGTCGACCAGCAATCAGTTGCTGGCCGTCGATGCGCTGCGCGGTCCGGACAATACCAATCACGTGCTCTGGACTCACGACCTTAGCGATCAGATTGGTGGATTTCCCACCAGCCAGGGCATTTTTTCTCGACCGGTCGATCTGCCCTGGGGAGGCCGCCGCTTCGTGCCCGAAGACGCGATGGGGCGCCGCTATGGCTCGATTGGCCCAGTCACGGACGGCGGGGTTTTCTTCCAGCGATTGCGAGATCTGCACTGTGTCGATCCGCTCAGCGGAGGCACGATCTGGACGCGAAAAAACATGGCGCTCGGCAACGATCTGTTCGGCGACGAAGAACTGCTGTTCGTGGCGCCTCCTGGCGACGGCGACACTTTGGTACTGCGCGCTGCCACGGGCGAAAAACTGGGAGATCGGCGAATCGCTCCGTTCGACAAACGCATTACGACCATCGGCCGCAAGGTGCTCTCGTGGGAGCCGCAAAACGGCCAGCAGATCATGCAAATGCGCGATCCCTGGGAGGACAAGACGCTTTGGTCTTTCCCGTTTTCGGCCGGCGCGAAAGCCGCCTTGGTTTCGCAGGAAGTGGCTGGCGTGTTTCAGCCCGATGGCCAATTCTTCTTGATCCGGCTCAGTGATGGAAACCTGCTCGCGAACGAAAAGCTAGAGCCGGAAAGTTCGTTGATCGGCATTCATTTGCTCGCTGCACAGGATCAATACCTGTTGGTCGTGAATACGGGAGTTCGGCAGGAACAGAACGTGACGGTGCAGCCGATTCCCGCCGTTACCAATAACCCGCTGATCAGTGGCCGCATTTACGGTTTTGACCGCGCAACGGGCAAGAAATTGTGGCCGGCTCCGGCGGTCGTGGGCCAATATGGCATGCTGCTAAATCAGCCCAGCCATTTGCCGGTACTCGTGTTCGCGCGGCTGGTGCACCGCACGCCTCAGGGCGGCACCCGGCCCGAACCGAAGGCTTCCGTGCTCTGCATCGATAAGCGCACCGGACGCGTTGTCTACGAAAACGATCAGCTTCCTTCGACGATCGGCAATTTCGAGCTTTCCGGTGACCCTGCCAGCCACACTGTCACGCTAAATTTGGCGCCGACCGTTATTATCTTGAAGTTCACCGACGACTTGGCGACGGGCACAGAAATCCCGAAAGCCGAGGCAACGCAGATCGAGGACAAAGCGGACTTGCCGCGTCCACGAGCTGTCGAGCCGGCCGAGTCCGCCGTCAAGAACCCGAGTTCGCAATAGCCCCTTGAGATGATGCGATGGTTCACCGTTATGGATTGCCCCTGGCGTTGGTTTTGATTGCGGCAATGACGGTCGCCTGCGCCCCGCGCACGGCTCTGGCCGACAATCGTGATCCGCGGATGCAAAAACTGATTTCACGCGGATTAGATTGGATCGCCAGCACGCAGTCCCGTCTGGGGCACTGGAACGCCAACGACAGCCGCTATCCCACGGCCATGACGGCGCTAGCCGGAGTGGCGCTACTTTCCGAGGGCTCCACTACCACGCAGGGCAAGTATTCCAAGAACATTCGCATGGCCGTCGACTATCTGCTTTCGCGCAGCCGCGCCAACGGCCTGATCGGCGATCCAGGCCGCGACGACCGCTATACCTATGGCCACGGCTACTCGATGCTCTTCCTGTCGCAGGTCTTGGGCGAGGAGGAAGACGAAAGCCGCCGCAAGGAATTGATCGACGTATTGACCCGCGCTGTCCAGTTCACCGGCCAGGCGCAGACGGCGGCCGGAGGTTGGGGATATGTCAGCGCCAAGGATGGTAACGATTTTGACGAAGGCTCGACCACGATTACGCAGGTCCAGGGACTGCGCGGTTGTCGCAACGCCGGCATTCCGGTGCCCAAGGAAATCGTCGATGCGGCCGTGGGTTATATCCGCAAATGCACCCTGCCGGATGGCGGAGTACAATACAGTTCCAAAGGCGGCGGCGGACGCCCGGCCATCTCGGCCGCGGCCATTGCCTGCCTGTTCAACGCCGGCGATTACGACAGCGAATACGTGCCCAAGTTGCAAGACTATTGCCGTCGCAATCTAGCGGATATTTCCAATCAGGGTTTCGGGCACTGGCACTATGCGCACTATTACTACGCCCAGGTGCGCTACCGCGAGGGGGGCAAGGACTGGGAGAGCTATCGCGACAAGATTTACAACAAGATGGCGAGTGAAGCCACCGAAAACGGCAAGTACGTCGTTTGGAATCAGGGATATATCGGCCCGATCTATACTACCGCCATCAATCTCACCATCCTACAACTCGAAAACGGCGCGCTGCCAATCTATCAACGCTGACACTCCACCGGCGCTGACAGGGCCGCGCCGCCACATTTTCCTGTAAGAGACACCGCAAGACAGAGACACCCTAGGACAGCGACACTCGAAAGACAAAGGGATATGCGATGACCGACCATGCTGTTACTTCTCACGATTCCGCCGCGATTCATCGGTTGGGCGATGCCCGCGAAAAGGTCATGGCGCAATTGGCCCAAGTGATCGTGGGCCAAAACGAGGTGATCGAAGAGCTCTTGATTTCACTCTTCAGCCGCGGCCATTGCCTGCTCGAGGGCGTGCCGGGCCTGGCCAAGACCTTGATGATCAGTACGCTGGCTCGGGCCCTGAATCTGTCGTTCAGCCGCATTCAATTCACGCCCGACCTGATGCCGGCCGACGTGACCGGCACGGAAATCATCGAGGAGAATCGCAGCACTGGCAGCCGCGAGTTCCGGTTCCTCGAAGGGCCGCTGTTTTCCAACGTGATCCTGGCCGACGAAGTCAACCGCACTCCCCCCAAGACGCAAGCTGCGCTGCTCGAGGCGATGCAGGAACGGCAAGTCACGGTGGGCCGCGTGCGACATAAACTGTCGGATCCGTTTTTCGTGCTGGCCACGCAAAACCCGATCGAACAAGAAGGAACATATCCGCTGCCCGAGGCGCAGCAAGACCGCTTCATGTTCAAGGTTTTCGTTCGCTATCCGAACTTCTCCGACGAATTCGAAATCGCCCGTCGCACGACCACGACGGCCACCGACCATATCGAGCCGGTGCTCACCGCGGAAGAGATTATGGACTTGCAGCGCATCGTGCGTGAAGTGCCGATTACCGACCACATCATCCGCTATGTCCTGAGCCTGGTGCGTCAGACGCGCGTCGGCGAACCCGGCACGCCCGAGTTTGTTCAAGACCAACTGAGCTGGGGAGCAGGCCCGCGAGCCGTGCAGTACTTGATCTTGGGCTCCAAAGCTCGCGCGCTGCTGCACGGCCGCACGCACGTTTCGACCGAGGACGTGCAAGCCCTGGTCAAGCCGGTGCTCAGGCACCGGTTGGTCGTCAATTTCTCGGCCGAAAGCGACGGCGTCACGCCCGACGACATTGTGGATCGATTGCTGGAGATCACCCCGACCAAAGAGGACGAGCTGACGAGTGATGCCCGCTTCCAAAAGATTTTTGCATCCTGAGGCCATCGGTCGCATTGCGCGGCTCGATTTGCGTGCTCGCCACATTGTGGAAGGATTTTTGTCCGGCATCCACCGCAGTCCCTACTTCGGTCAGTCGGTCGAATTCCTTCAACATCGCGAGTACACGCCCGGTGACGATCTGCGCCACGTCGACTGGAAAGTCTGGGCCAAGCAGGACCGTTATTACGTCAAGCAGTTCGAGGAGGACACCAACCTCCGCTCGACCTTGCTGGTCGACGTTTCGGGCAGCATGCGGTATGGCTCCGGTCCCTTGGACAAATATGAGTACGGCTGCACGATTGCCGCGAGCCTGGCCTATTTGCTACTTCAACAGCAGGACGCCGTGGGTTGTCTCGCGTTCGACCAGGCGATTCGCGCCAAGGTTCCCCAGCGGACGCGGCGCAGCCATTTGAACTCGATCATCCAGGCCCTGAGCGCCAGCGAGCCGTCGGAAAAAACCGAAATGCCGCCAATCTTGCGCGGCGCGGCCGAGACCTACCCGCGGCGCGGCTTGATGATTCTGATATCGGACCTGCTCGTGGATCGCGTCGGGCTGTTCAAAGGGCTGAAACTGCTGCGGCAACACGGTGACGACGTGATCGTGTTCCACGTGATGGACGAGCAGGAGTTGGATGTTTCATTCAGCGGCCCCACCCGCTTCGAAGGATTGGAACTGCCCCAGCACCTGTCCTGCAATCCCCGGGCGCTGCGCGAAGGTTATTTGGAAGCTTTGAAGAGTTATCTCGAGGAAGTGCGCCGCGGTTGCGCCCAGGATGGAGTCGACTACGTGCTGCTGCGCAAGAGCCAGCCGCTAGATGCCGCGCTGGCCGCGTTCCTAAGCCACCGCGAAAAAGCGCGGCGCAAGTAAAGTTGATTTAGAGACGATTTTTTTGATGCCCAGTTTCATTCACGAATCATTGCTCTGGTGGGGCCTGCCGCTGGTCGGTGTGCCGGTCTTAATCCACCTAATCAACCTGATGCGGCACCGCCGCGTCAAGTGGGCCGCCATGGAGTTTCTGCTGCAAAGCCAGAAGCGGCACCAGAAATCGA